>NZ_JAXEXL010000024.1:0-36627 GCF_034113385.1 Atopobium sp.
GGCTCCTGCCCGCAAACATCCTGAGCAATGGGGCAACGCGTATGAAAACGACAACCCGCGGGTGGATCAATAGGCGAAGGCACGTCACCACGCAAAATAATACGCTCACGCGTGCGCTGAATATCTGGGTCAGGAATAGGCACTGCCGATAAAAGCGACTGCGTATAAGGATGCTGAGGAGCATCATACAGCGTCTTCCAGTCTGCAGTCTCCATCATATTGCCCAGATACATTACGGCTACACGGTCAGAAATATGCTGAACAACCGAGAGATCGTGAGCAATAAACAGGTATGCCGTACCGTACTCCTTTTGCAGGTCTGTAAGCAGGTTAAGTACCTGTGCCTGAATGGAAACGTCCAAAGCCGAGACAGGTTCGTCACAAATAATGAGCTTAGGCTTAAGTGCAAACGCACGAGCAATACCAACGCGCTGACGCTGACCACCAGAGAACTCATGCGGGTAACGATTGATGTGCTCAGGATTAAGGCCTACAACATCAAGCAAATTACGAACGTAGTCAATGCGCTCTTCCCTATGAGGCATGACATCATGAATGAGCAAAGGTTCAGAAATAATCTCACCAATGGTCATACGAGGATTCAGTGACGCATACGGATCTTGGAAAATGAACTGCATATTGCGGCGCATTTCTTTAAGGCCTGCCTTGTTAAGCTTGCCCACGTCCTTGCCATCAAACACAACCTTACCGCTGGTAGGATGGGTTAGACGCATGATGCAGCGCCCCGTCGTGGACTTACCGCAGCCAGACTCACCTACAAGGCCAAAGGTCTCTCCAGGCCAAATGTCAAAAGAAACATCATTAACTGCATGTACCCGCTTCTTATTCATGCGGCTTGCAAGAACGCCAGACTCTACAGGAAACTCCTTAGTAAGGTGCTCTACATGAAGAAGAGGCTCGCCGACATGCTTATCTACTATGGCCATTACTCTTCCCCTCCTTTATGAGCACTACGAGAAGTCTCGGGTGCGTTCTTTGCAACAAACTCAGCATCGCCAGCAAAATGGCAACGAGAATAATGACCTGTCTCAGTTACATGCAACTCAGGTTTCTTACTGCGACACAAATCCGTTGCATATGGGCAACGAGGAGAGAAGGCACAGCCTTCAGGCACATTAACCAATGAAGGAGGATTGCCGTGGATAGGCGTAAGCTCGCTCTTCTCGTCAACGGCAGGCTTAGGGATAGAGCGCACAAGACCCCAGGTGTAGGGATGCATGGCGTCATAGAAAATCTCATCTGCGGTGCCAAACTCCACAGGAGAACCAGCGTACATAACCATAATTTTATCGGCTACGTCTGCTACAACACCCAAATCATGCGTAATCATGATGATGGCGTTGCCGTTTTCTTCCTGCATGCGCTTCATGAGCTCAATAATCTGAGCCTGAATGGTTACGTCCAAAGCAGTTGTGGGCTCGTCTGCAATCAAAATATCTGGATCACAAGCCAACGCCATAGCAATCATGACGCGTTGGCGCATACCGCCAGAAAACTCATGCGGGTAGCTCTTAATACGCTCGCGAGCGTTAGGAATACCAACAAGCTCCAAAAGCTCAATAGCACGCTCATTTGCCTGCTGCTTGGTATAGCCGCGATGCAAACGAAGGCCCTCGCCCAACTGACGACCAATGGTGTAAACAGGATTAAGCGACGTCATGGGATCCTGGAAAATCATTGCAATGTCATTACCACGAATATGCTCCATCTCGTGCTCTGACATGGCAAGCAGCGACTTACCGCGATAGCGAACGTCGCCGCCTTCAATCTTTCCTGGAGGCATATCGATAAGACCCATGATGGTGAGGCTCGTGACTGATTTACCAGAACCAGACTCGCCAACTACGCCTAACGTTTCTCCACGATTAAGCGTATAACTTACGCCATTAACAGCCTTTACCACGCCATCTTGCGTGTGAAAATACATCTTCAGGTCATCTACCTCAAGAAGGTGTTGACCCTCAGGTACAGGCTGAGTTTTAAGATCAACCCAGTTGTCATTTCTTTTTGCCATCTTATGCATCCTTCATCTTTACATCAAGTGCATCGCGCAGGCCATCACCAAGCAAGGTGAAGGACAAAACGGTAGTAAGAATTGCGATACCAGGCATAACCATAAGCCAAGGCTGTGTTGCCAGATAAACCTGACCATCCTGAATCATAATGCCCCAAGAAGGATCTGGTGGAACAACACCCATACCTAAGAAGGACAAAGCAGCCTCAGTAAGGATAGCGCCACCAATATTCATGGTTGCATATACAACAATAGTTGCTACCGAGTTAGGAAAAATGTGGCGGGCAACAATACGGAAGTCAGAAGCGCCCATAGCACGAGCAGCATCCACGTAATCATTTTCCTTAACCGTAAGAATTGCCGAGCGGAATACACGAGCAATAGAAGGCCAGCCCAAGACACCAATGGCAACAAAAACATTTTGAATGCCAGGGCCAATAACGGCAAGCAAGGCAATAACAAACAAGATATAGGGGAACGCGAGAAATACGTCAGCTAGACGCATGATAATCGTATCCCAGATACCACCATAATAGGCTGCCATTGCGCCCATAAACAGGCCAATAATGGTTGAGATAGCGGTTGCCAAAAGACCAACAGAAAGTGAGATACGAGCACCATAAATTACGCGGCTCAGAACATCACGACCTAATGTATCGGTACCAAAGGGATGTTCCAAAGAAGGTGCAAGCCTAGACATTGCAGCCATGTTGGAAGAATCAGAAAACGTAGGACTGCCAAGTACCTGAGGCACCCAAAGGTCTGCGCTCAAGGTAAGAAGAACCATGAACGTAATCCAAATAAGACCACCCATTGCCAGTTTATTTCTGCGTAGACGCCTCCATGCATCGCCCCACAGTGTACGAGCAGGCGCTACTGCGGTAGCAGGTGCAGCATTGGTAGCTGTTGAAGTTGTTTGGTTTTTTTCTTCTGCCATGTAAAACACCTCCTACCCTTGGTCCTTAGGTGCGCCATACCTAATACGTGGATCAAGGAAGGCGTAACTCACATCTACAAGTAAGTTAATAACCATAACTAAAACAACGATGACTGTTACTGAGCCCAAAACAATTGGCCAGTCACGCTGTGTAATAGCACGGTAGGTTTCGAAACCTACACCAGGCCAGTTAAATACCGTCTCGGTAAGAATAGCACCAGCCATCATGCCACCAAAATCCATACCAATGTAGGTAATAACAGGAATCAAAGCGTTTTTAAGTGCGTGGTGCAAAATAACACTACGACGAGAAAGTCCCTTAGCACGAGCGGTACGAATATAGTCTTGATTCATAACCTCAAGCAGCTGGGAACGCATGATACGCGCCGTATATGCGGTAGATACTGCCGCCAACGTAAGAGCAGGAAGGATGTAGTAAACCCAACCTTGGAACTCTGCATTGGGACCACCTGCACCAGAAACGGGCAGATAGATAGCACCGCCTGTTAGATTTTTAAGGGCAACACCAAAAATAAGCTGGAGTAACATACCAAACCAAAACGCAGGCATGGCAACCAAAATAGAAGTAACCAGTGTTACTAAAATATCCCAGAATGAATATTTCTTAATTGCAGAAATCATTCCGGCGCCAATTCCAATTGCTGCCTCCAGCAAAATAGCTGCAATGGATAGACGGATGGTATAGGGATACTTGGCAAACAAAATACTTGTTACTGTCTGACCACTACGCTGGTATGAAGTGCCAAGATTTCCATGAAGCAAATTATTAAGATAGGTCACATAACGCTTCCACATGGGTGTAGGAATAGCATTACCGGACTCATCTTTAAGAGCCTGTCCATTTGCATCAGTTTCAACCAAACCATACGAGATACGTAGGTTTAATTCGGTGACAGGATCAAGCTTTTTCTCTCCAGCCATAAGCTTGATTGGGTCACCAGGAACGATATTCTCCACCGCAAATAAAATCAGCGTCACACCAAGAAAAACTGGTATGAACTGGAGAACACGTTTAAGAATGTACTTCCCCATACCTGGAATCCTTTTTATCTCTGTTGGGACACATACGAATACAAACCAAATAAGTATAGACGCTTATCTATGCAAAATTATAGACACATTTATGAGAAAACGTCATATAAGCGAAAGCGGGCAGGATACCTCGTATTTGGTATCCTGCCTACACACTAAAACTAGTCTTACAGGTTACTCGCT
This sequence comes from Atopobium sp., assembly GCF_034113385.1. Classification (NCBI taxonomy): domain Bacteria; kingdom Bacillati; phylum Actinomycetota; class Coriobacteriia; order Coriobacteriales; family Atopobiaceae; genus Atopobium; species Atopobium sp. Next base: position 4,209 of record NZ_JAXEXL010000024.1, read on the forward strand.
ATGCCTGCATTTCTGCCTGTGCAAAGTTGCCCTTTTGAGTAGGACCAAAGTAGAATTTTGCGAGCTTCGAAGAACCAACGTGGTTGTTGGAATAGAACATGATAGGAACGATAACAGCAAGATCACCAATCTTCTTGTTAATCTCACGATACGCCTGACGACGCTTTGTCTCGTCTGTTTCCTTACGTGCAGCAAGGATAGCGGCGTCAATCTCGGGATCCTTAAACTTAGAATAGTTATTCTCTGCTGTAGAGAAGAAGTTAGGATAAATGAAGTTATCCATGGTTGGATAGTCAGCATTCCAACCAAGACGACCGGTCTGCAGCTCGCCACTGGTCATCTTGTTAAGATAGGTTGCCCACTCCATACCAGATTGATCTACTACAAAGCCAATCTTCTCAAGATCGCCCTGGATAATGGTCATGATGTCCTCATGGCCGCCACCCGTGTTGTAAGAAAGGGTAACCTTGGTGCCTGCAAGATTGTTATCATCCACAATCTTCTTGGCGGCATCAAAATCGTACTTAGCATATGCCCACTTGTTTGCTGAGTCATCATCAATCAAAGAGGGGAACAAACCATCAGCAGGAACACGAGAGCCCTCATACAGAGTATCTACAATGTTCTGACGGTTGATTGCCAAAGAGATAGCACGACGTACGTTTACGTCTGCCATGGTCTTATCCTCAAGGTTCATCATCAAGTAATAAAGTGATGCATTAACACCAGTTACAACCTGCTTACCAGAGGTAACGCTATAGCCGTCATCAGACTTACCATACTGGCCCTCGGTCTCCTTAATACGACCAGCAGGAACCTGGCAGAAGTCCATGTTGCCAGCAGTAAACTCGGTAAATGCAGTCTTGGGATCCTTCTGAATAGAGAAGTTAACGCCATCAAGCTTGGCCTTCTCACCATAGTAGTCATCAAAACGCTTAACATTAATGTACTGGCCAGACTCCCACTTACCATCCATCTTGAAGGGGCCATTGCCAATAGGAGCAAGCAAGAAGGCAGCGGGATCGTCCAATGCTGCCTGAGGTACAGGAGCAAGACCTGGGTGGGTGGTAATGTAAGGGAAGTCAGCAGTTGCATATGAAAGCTTAACTACCAGTGTGTTCTCATCGGGGCAGGTTACACCAGTAAGCTCAGTTGCGGTACCAGCCTTCATCTCTGCTGCACCAACAACAGGATCAAGGTGATAAGCAATCTCTGAAGGAGTTGTCATCTTAGGATTCAAGATGCGCTCCCAGCCACGCTTAAAGGATTGTGCATCTACCTTATCGCCATTGTGGAACTTAGCACCCTTTACCAAGTGGAAAGTAAACTCAGTTGCGTCATCATTTACTTCCCAAGACTCTGCAGCCTTGCCTACAAGCTCTTTCTTTGTCCAGTCGAACACAGTAAGGGAATCAAAAAGGGTCATTCCAACCTGAGTGCCCTCGGACTCCTGAAGATTATAAGGGTCGATTGCAACAGGCTCGTTAATGTAGAACTTCATGGTTCCACCAGACTTGCCAGATGCATTGCCGCCGCCTGGGGTGTTTTTGCATGCTGCAAGCGCTGCAAGAGCGCTGGCTGCAAGGCCGCCCTTAACGAAGGTACGACGACCAATCATGAGGTTGTCAGCCATGTGTCCTCCTTATATCCCAATATAAGCGGGGCAACCAGTTTGCCCTCAGGAACATATATTGGGTGCATTTAATACTTGCCTATACTATAGAGAATCTAATTATGTTTAGAAAGTATTTGGATTGCCTTGTATCCAAATATTAACAAACCGCCCTCAAAAGAGAGCGGTTATAGCACAATCTATGAAATTACGTGCACAACTCATGCAGTTTGCCTGAGTTGCATGAGTGCAGAGCACTATGAACTTAAAACGTCCCTTGAGGGAAAGTAATAACAAAAATGATGATAGTTACTACAAACACAACAGATGCAATAACTGTCAAACGATCCAAGTTCTTTTCCCACACGCCTGAAGCAGCAGAAGAATTATAAAGAGAACTTGCAATCATATCGGAAACGCCTGTTCCCTTACCAGAGTGCATGAGCACCAAAATAACTACTGCAAGAGCGGAAATTGCCCAGATTACCAGCAAAACGATGTTTAATGGACTCACGACGTGTTCTCCTCAAATACCAGTTTCAGTAAAAAGCCGGCACTGCGTGAGCGGCACCGACTTTATAAGTTTCCCTCAACAAGTGAGTAGCATAGCACATGAACTGTGGAAAGACTACCCCTCCACAAGCACTCTACCTGTCATTTCTGCAGGGCGCTCTACACCCATCATTGCCAAAATGGTTGGAGCAAGGTCACAAAGACGACCATCCTCAATATTGGCAAGTTTAGGCTGCTGATCATCTACCACAATCAAAGGAACACGATTTGTAGTATGAGAAGTAAAAGGCTTCTTCTCACCATCTACCACGTCATACATATGATCTGCATTACCGTGGTCTGCAGTAATAAGAGCAAAGCCACCCTTAGCCAAAATAGCAGGAACAATATGAGACAAACCATGGTCCACTGCCTCGGTTGCCTTCGTAGCTGCTTCAACAACACCCGTGTGACCAACCATATCGCAGTTAGCATAGTTAACTACATAGAAGTCTGCCGCATCGTTGTTAATTGCCTCGGTAAGTTTTGCAGTAACCTCAGGCTCACTCATTTCAGGCTGCATATCATAGGTGGCAACCTTAGGAGATGGAATGAGTACGCGCGTCTCCCCTTCTTTTGGCTCTTCAACGCCGCCGTTAAAGAAGAATGTTACATGAGCGTACTTTTCAGTTTCTGCCGTGTGAAACTGCTTGAGGCCCTTCTCGGCAAGTACGTCCGCAAGGACGTGAGCGGGAACCGTCTTTGCATAGGCTACCTGGACATTCAAGGTTGGGTCATACTCAGTCATGGTTACAAAACCAGCTAGATGAGGTACCTTCTTGCGCTCAAAGCCTACAAAATCAGGGTCTGTGATGGCGCGCGTAATCTCTCGTGCGCGGTCAGGACGGAAGTTAAAGAATATAACAGCATCACCGTCTGCTAAACCAGTGGTATCCAGCACAAAAGGCTCTACAAACTCATCGCCACGAGGGTCCTTTTCGTAATACGCCTTAAGACCGCCCTCTGCTGTAGTTGCAGTAACGCCCTCGCCCATAACGATTGCGTTATATGCAAGCTCTTCGCGTTCCCAACGATTGTCTCGGTCCATGCCATAATAGCGGCCAGAAACCGTAGCAATAGCAATGTCGTTGCCATACTGAGCAGCAATCTTGTCAATATAGGCTTGAAAATCAACCATGAAGCCTGCACCAGATTGAGGATCAACGTCACGACCATCCGTAAAGGCGTCGATACGAATACGCTGCACACCACGCTCAGAAGCCATAGCGATAAGTGCTTCTGCATGTGCCATATCAGAATGGACACCGCCGTTGGAAATAAGGCCCATAATGTGCAAGGTAGAACCCCGAGCAATAACGGCATCCATTGCCCCAACAAGTGCGGGATTTTCTTTGATGGAACCATCCTTAATAGCATTGTTAATTAAGGACAAAGACTGATAGATAATGCGACCAGCACCAATATTAAGGTGACCAACCTCAGAGTTACCCATCTGTCCATCAGGCAGACCTACATCCTCACCCGATGCACCCAAGGTGGTACTAGGATAGCGAGCCATCAGGCTATCCCAGTAAGGGCGCTTTGCCAGAGATACTGAGTTATCAGGGCCGGCTGGAGCAAGTCCACAGCCGTCCATAATAACGAGCATTGCTGGCCTACGTACTTGACAACTCATTACATAACCGCCTTAACCATTGCGGCAAAGGAATCTGCCTTCAAAGAAGCACCGCCAACCAAGGCGCCGTCTACGTCGTCCTTCTCGAGGAACCCAGCGACGTTCTCGGGCTTAGCGGAGCCACCATACAGAATGCGAATGCCATCTGCGATTTCCTGCCCAAAAATGTCGACAAGAGCTGCACGAATTGCACCGCATACCTCTTGAGCATCATCAGCAGTAGCAGTCTTACCAGTACCAATAGCCCAAATAGGCTCGTACGCAATAACGTACTTGGAAGGATCGGTAATAGTAAGATCCTTGGTATCCTTCTTGATTTGATCTACTACAAACTCTACGTGTTTGCCAGCCTCACGAACCTCAAGAGACTCGCCACAGCAACTGATGGGAACAATGTTATGCTCCATCAAAGCCTGAGCCTTTTTATTGATGTCCTCATCAGTCTCGCCAAAATATTCACGACGCTCAGAATGGCCAATGATGCAGTAACCTACACCAAGAGCAGTAAGCATCTGAGGGGCAGTCTCGCCGGTGTAAGCACCAGACTCCTCCCAATACACGTTTTGCGCACCAAGACCAAAGGGAGCATTTTGCTGGTCAATAACTGTTGCAACACCCTTAAGATCTACGGCTGGAGGACAAACTACAACATCTACCTCCCCGGTGCCATTTTTTAATTCTTCAGCAAGTTCAGATGCAAGCACCACACCTTCGGTGTATGTCTTGTTCATCTTCCAATTGCCAGCAATCATACGATTACGCATTAAGAAGCGCCTCCACTCCAGGAAGAGCCTTGCCTTCGACGAGCTCCATGGAAGCACCGCCACCAGTGGAAATCCAGCTCATCTTATCTGCAAGGTTAAACTTATTAATAGCAGCTACAGAATCACCGCCGCCAATAATAGATGTGCAATCAGCATCTGCAATTGCACGAGCGACAGCCTCAGTACCACCTGCAAACTGATCAAACTCAAATACGCCCATGGGACCATTCCAAAATACGGTCTTGGCACCCTTTACTGCATCTGTATACAGAGCAATGGTCTTAGGACCAATGTCCATGCCCATGCGATCCTCAGGGATAGCGTCAGAAGAGACGACCTCACCTACCGCGTCCTCACCAAAATGGTCAGTCACAACGTTGTCAATGGGAAGCAAAATCTTACAACCCTTTTCTTGGGCCTTGGCAAGCATCTTGGCAGCAGGCTCAACCCAGTCAAGCTCCTTCAAAGAGGTACCAACAGTCTTATAACCCTTAGCCAAGAAGAAGGTATATGCCATACCACCACCAATAATGAGGGTATCAGCCGAATCAATAAGGTGGTCAAGAACACCAATTTTGCTAGAAACCTTAGAACCACCAACAATAGCTACAAAGGGACGCTCAGGCTCTGCAAAAATAGACGTCAGCGTGTCTACTTCCTTCTCTAGCAAAAGACCTGCAACTGCAGGGATAAACTGAGCGGGTCCAACTACAGAACCCTGAGCACGGTGAGCAGTACCAAATGCATCAAGAACAAAGATGTCACCGTAAGAGGCAAGCTTCTGGGCAACCTCAGGATCATTCTTCTTTTCTGCCTTAAGGAAACGAACGTTTTCCAAAACTAAGATATCGCCAGGCTGTACCTCTGCTACAGCAGCAGCGGCCTTATCGCCATAGGTATCATCACAGAACTTTACGTCATAGCCAGTAAGCTCGGCGAGTTTATCGGCAGCAGGCTTCAAAGAGAGCTCAGGCTCAAAGCCAGTACCTGCAGGACGACCAAGATGGCTCATCAAGACAATACCCGCACCATGCTCTTTGAGGTAGCTGATAGTGGGAATAGCTGCACGAACACGGGTATCATCAGTGACAACGCCATCCTTTAAAGGTACGTTAAAATCTACGCGCATCAAAACGCGCTTGCCGTCTACATCAATATCGCGGACGGTCTTTTTTGTGAAGGCCATGCTTCCTCCTTAATGGAACAAAAGAGAAACGCGGTCGCGGCTAAGAAAGCTGCAACCGCGTTTGCCTGAATTACCTAGTAGTAAGAACTGTCATGCACTTAGGCAACGAACTTCTCGAAATACTTGATGGTACGGACCATCTGAGAGGTGTAGGAGTTCTCGTTATCATACCAAGAGGTAACCTGTACGAGACTCTGACCGTTACCCAAATCCTGAACCATGGTCTGGGTAGCATCAAAGATGGAACCGTGAGTCTCACCAATGATGTCACGAGATACGATGTCATCCTCGGTGTAACCAAAGGTCTCGGGGATGGTCTCTGCGTAAGCCTTCATAGCTGCATTGACCTCCTCTACGGTAACCTTCTTGTCTACAACTGCGTAGAGGTTAGTAAGAGAACCAGTGGGCGTAGGAACGCGCTGAGCAGCACCAATAAGCTTGCCATTGAGCTCAGGAAGAACCAGGCCAATAGCCTTAGCAGCACCGGTAGAGTTAGGAACGATATTCTCTGCTGCAGCACGGGAGCGACGGAAGTTACCCTTGCGCTGAGGACCATCAAGCGTCATCTGGTCGCCCGTGTAAGCGTGAATGGTGGTCATAATGCCAGATACGATAGGTGCAAAGTCATTCAAACCCTTTGCCATAGGAGCAAGGCAGTTGGTGGTGCAAGAAGCTGCAGAGATGATGTTGTCATCTGCAGTAAGCTGCTCATGGTTAACGTTAAATACAACAGTAGGAAGATCGTTGCCTGCAGGAGCAGAAATAACAACCTTCTTGGCACCAGCATTAATATGAGCCTGTGCCTTATCCTTAGAGGTATAAAAACCAGTGCATTCGAGAACTACGTCTACGCCAAGCTCACCCCAAGGAAGGTTGTTAGCGTCAGCCTCCTTGTAAATGGTGATTTCCTTGCCATCTACTACGATGGAATTCTCGGTTGCCTCAATCTTATGATCGCGGGAGTAATTGCCCTGAGTAGAGTCATACTTAAGAAGGTATGCAAGCATCTCGGGGGACGTGAGGTCGTTAATTGCAACAATCTCAGAACCTTCGTGACCAAACATCTGGCGGAAAGCCAAACGACCAATACGACCAAAACCGTTAATAGCAACCTTAACTGCCATGCTTTCTCCTTTCGAGGGACCTCGGCACGCTCCACTTGCGGCCGACTGGTCTCAACAATGGGCTGTCCTAATAGTACCCTTATTGAACGAGCGCTTGCTCCAAAACGCATAATTTATGCAAAAATATGCTATCTACCTGCAAGTTGACTACCAAATTATGGTCATATTTTGCACAAGTTTTACGAAAAAGCCTTAGTGTTTTGCGGCCTCACTCATCGCATGCTCTGCCTTAAGCTGGCGCTCAATCTCTTGCAAGCGCAACAAACGATGATACAAGGCAGACTTAGACAGTGCGGGCGTACATTGCTGTCCTAAATCACGTAACGATAGCTCGGGAAAATCACGACGCAGCTCGCAAAACATGCGAAGTGATGCCGGTAAATTTTGAATGCCTCGGGTTTTATCGATAAAATCGATAAGGTCCAACTGTGACGCTGCTGCATCCGTAGAACGTGCCTGATTGGCAATCTCTGCATTAACACGACGGTTGACATCATTCTTAAGGGACTTCATTTGGCGTACTTTAATGAGCGTACGGCTCATACGACGTGCTCCCAGCATAAGCAATAATGCCACAATATCATCGTAGCTTTTAAGATACAGCGCAAAGGCACCACGTCGGTGATTAAGCCGAGCATGCACTCCCCGTTTGTTTACGAGCTCCACCAGCTGATTTGCAAACTGATCACCTGTAACAGCAATCTCTAAATGAAAATCCCCACGTGGATCTGCAATAAAGCCTCCCGCTAAAAACGTGCCACGAATAAACGCATCACAGCAGGTAGTATTACATAACAAATCTTGATTAATCCCTTGTGCAAGACTGCCTTCTGGGGTAAGAATACCCATTTTAACCAGCGCATCCTGTAAGTTATCCTGCTCTGGAATCTCTATAAGGTAGTTGCGCGTTTTATGCAAAATAGACTGCCGAAAGGTAAGCTTCGTCTTAAGATTGAACACATCATGCGTCAGACCCAAAACCATGCGTGCTACAGCGCCCGTCTCGGTAGATACACGAATAGAAAATCTGCCAGGTCCTCTAAAAGACAAGGTGCCGCAAATGCGAATAAGAGCAGCTAGCTCCGCCATATCAGCCGCAGTTGACTTGCGTTTGACGCGAGAAAGCTCATCTTTAACTTCTGCCGTAAACGACATGTGTCACCTCTTCTAAAGGCACGGGGCACACGCCACGCAGAGCATCTGCCAGCTTATTTGGGTCATGCACCGAGGGCATATCAGGCACGTCAAAATCACGAACAACAACCGTAGGCACCTGTGATTCTATGCGCTTTACCATAGCTGCATCCACACGAACAGGCTTGTGCTCCACATGAGAAGCCGCGTCGTGCACCAAACTTTGTTGCGTTTCTTGTGCCGAGAAACCCGATGAGTACGCAGTAATTTGTTCTTGTGTAAGCGCTCTAAAGCTTATGGTAGCTGCACCTACCTGCTCTTTCGTTTTATGCAGAAGCACCGCATCTATACAACCAGCCAAGCCATGGTTAACCAAGGCTTGTAGGTACTCATCCGCAGCTAAACCCCACGACTCATACTGCTCATCTACCTTAGGACATACAAACACACGCCGTGCAGTTGTAGTACGCAACGCCTCCAAAATGCCTGGTACAAGGAGGTTTGGAATAATGGAGGTAAACAGCGAGCCTGGACCAAATACAATAAAATCCGCCTGCATAATAGCGGCAATTGCTTCAAAACATGCCACGGGAGCTGCAGGTTCCAGCCATACATAATCCAAGGTACACGGTCCATGACCAATTAGATCTTCTCCACGAATAACACGTCCGTCACGTGTTTTACCGCGCAACAGTACGTTATCCAGGGTAGAAGGCACTACCTTACCCACGCAGCTAAGCATCTGCTCACATACATGAATAGCATCCATAAAAGAGTGTGACTCATCCGCTAAACTTGCTAACAACAAATTACCCAACGCGTGATTGGACGCAAAGGGTAAGCGTCTTTGGAAAGAACGTGCCAAAGCACTCGTAGGGTCTTGGGCCAGAGCAACTAAGCAATTACGTACATCACCTGGAGGAATAGACCCCATCTGCTGGCGAAGCAGTCCCGTAGAACCACCGTCATCTGCCATGGCAACAACAGCAGTAAGTTCACAGGTAAAATGCCTCAGCGCACGAATGAGCTGAGTTTGGCCACTACCTCCACCAATACTTACTACACGTGGTGTATGCACAATACTCATCTTGATTGATTTCTAGTTAGTATTTGCACGAGGTAAATCACGATGCGATAGATTTACCTGGTAACCCTGTTTGGCCAAATACTGAGCTGTCTGCGTTGCCAAGGTAACAGACCTATGCTGACCGCCCGTACAGCCCACCGCAATAGAAAGTTGCGGTTTACCCTCAGACACATATCCTGGCATAACTGAATCGAGCAAGTTTTCCCACGCAGCCAAAAACTTCTTGGTCTCTGGACGCTCCATTACAAAGTCAGACACCATCTTGTCCTGACCAGTAAGTTTACGCATGGCGGGGTCATAGTAGGGATTAGGCAAAAAACGCACGTCAATAAGGATATCAGCCTCTACTGGCATACCATATTTAAAGCCAAACGAGAAAACATATACTTCCATGAGCTGGGTATCACTCAGCTCGGAATATCGTGCACGAATCTTATTACGCAAGGTAGACGTACGCATTTTAGAAGTATCCAATACCATATCTGCACGATTGCGCACTTCCGTCAGCTGTTTTCTCTCACGGCGAATGGCATGAATGGTATCCTCCCCTTCATTGGCAATGGGATGCCTACGGCGACGCTCAGAAAAACGCCTGCGTAGCACCTCATCTGAAGAGTCCAAAAACATGAGGCTATAAGTAATTTCATGGTCTGCTAAGCTATCGAGCTTATCTAACAGCTCGTCAAACAAACCTTGGCTTCGCAAATCACATACAATGGCCAAATGACGACCAATTCCGCTGTTAATACCCACAATTTTTGCCAAAGTAAGCATAAGCTCGGGTGGTAGATTGTCAATAACGTAATAGCCAAGATCTTCAAAAATATGCATGGCTTCAGTACGCCCAGCGCCACTCATGCCAGTAATAACAACAATGTCGGGGACTTTGGTTTTGCTTGCGTTAGCCATAGACTCTCCAAAAAACGTACGTAGTTCTAGTATATGCTACTTGCCTGTAGCTGCACGTTTGCGTGTTTTTGCCAACTCTGCATCCCAAGCGCGTAAGGTCTCATACACGTTTTGCGCTACAGCTTGTGGAATGCCAGGAACTGCAGCAATCTCTTCCAATGAAGCTGCACGTAGTTTCTTCATGCTACCAAATGCCTTTTTAAGTGCTTTTTTACGCGTAGCACCAACACCATCAATCTCATCCAAAAGAGAGACGGTCATGGCTTTATCACGCAGCTCACGATGGAAGGTAATAGCAAAACGATGAGCCTCGTCACGAACTTGCTTAACTAAATACAATGACGCAGAACCAGATGGCAACACAACCGGTGCATCATCCCACAACACAAACAATTCCTCGTCTGACTTAGCAAGGCCAGCCATAGGAATATCTACACCTAATTCTGCCAGTTGTTTGCGGGCTGCATTAAGCTGAGGTTTACCACCATCCAAAATAAGAAGGTCAGGTTTTTTACCAAAACGCTCATCTGCCATGCGCTGTGGACCATATCGACGTTCCATAACTTCTGCCATAGATACCACATCATTTGCTTCAGTGAGAGGAGTTTTAATCTTAAAGCGACGGTATTGAGAGGTATCTGGCTTACCTGCCGTAAAGACAACCATTGAAGCAACCGTATGCTTACCGTGAATGGTTGAAATATCAAAGCATTCAATACGCAGAGGTGGTCCATCCAACGCCAGCGCACTTTCCAGCTGCATAAGTGCATCATTCGTGCGTTTATCGTCATAGCCACTACGAAGCTCATAGCGCATAAGTGCATGGTGCGCGTTTGTGGAAGCCATGCTTGCTAGATGGGCCTTCTCGCCACGTTGTGGAACGTGCAATACAACTTTACGGCCACGTTTTGTGCTCAGCCACTCCTCAAGCGCTTGAGCGTCAACCACCTCAACGGGAATGTTTACCTCCAGTGGTATATCTGCGGTCTGTTCGTAGTAACGCTTTACAAAACCAGAAACCAGCTCTTGTTCGGGCACATCATTGCCCTTATCCAAAATGAACTCACAGTTACGAATAACACGTCCTTCTCGAACAAGAAATATACAGGCACCTGCAATGGTCTCTTCACGCCAAAAGCCGATAAAATCTGCATCAAGCGGCGTGGGAAATACCACACGCTGTTTATCATCTAGACTTTTAATGATGTCCAAACGACGCTTGATGCGACCAGCTTTTTCGAAGTCAAGCTGTGCTGCCGCATCATGCATATGAGCAGTAAGCTCCGAGATAAACGTACCGCGATGACCAGATAAAAAGTCTTCTACCAAACGTACGTTTTGTGCATATGCTTGTGGTGTAATCTCTCCTGCACATACACCAGGTCCTTTGCCCACATGAAAGTCAAAACAGGGACGGCCCTGCTGCGCACATATAAGCTGGATAATGTCTTTATCATCAGGATGGGACTGAGCCAAACGGTTAACGCGACGCCACTCCGCACAAGTGCCCACACAAAAGGGGGTAACTTTGCGCACAATATCTATCATTTCGCGCGCAGATTTTGCATCCGTATAGGGACCAAAATAACGCGTAGAGGGCTTATGTTTCTCACGCGTGTACTTAAGTGCTGGAAAAACATCACCCTTGGTAAGAGCAATATAGGGATAGCTTTTATCGTCTTTAAGATCAACGTTATACGGCGGATGATATTGCTGAATAAGGTTGATTTCGAGCACTAATGCCTCATGCTCAGAACCAACTACCACATAATCAAAACCCGCGGTCTCATCCATCAAGAACGGGATTTTAATGCGCTCATCTGTGCCATGCACATACTGACGCATGCGCGCGCGCAAATTCTTTGCCTTACCAACATACAGTACCTTACCAGCAGCGTTCTTCCATAGATAGCAACCAGGGTCTGTAGGCACCTGATTAACCAGCTCTATGAGCGCGGGGTCTACCAAATTATGTGAACCGTGTGATATGTTATGCAAGTCTGACATAGCTTCATACTACCCAACTTGTGCGTTTATCGAGGCTTTGATGCCCATCTTTTTACTAAACCTCACATGATATAATCCATATATTTGCTGCTTAAACGCGCAAAGCATCTGTCTGGCACAGGGAATAGACACAGCTCGTGGCAACGCTTGCGCTTATTACAAGGAGATACCATGACCGCCTCCACACATCGCTTAGACATAGTACCCGTCGTAATTGGGGGCGACATTGGGGCATACGCCTTGGCTCGTGAGTTTAATGAAGCCATTGGAGCAAAGCCCATCCTCATCAATACGGGTTTTATTGGTGCCATTTCTCACTCTAAAATTTTGACAACTCATACCGTCAAAACACTCGATGATACGTGCTTATTAGAAGCACTAACGCAGTTGAGCATCTCTGCTGCCGAGAAAACCCTCCTCTTGGTAGCAAACACAGACCAGCTTATTGAGCTGCTTGAACGCATTCATAACCAGCTGCCTTCCAATGTGGTATGCCCCATTCCTTCTTGGGAGGCCTTCAATGCCGTGTGTGATAAAGCAATCTTTGCACAGCTGTGTGAAGCACATGGCCTTGCTGTTCCCGCAACGGAAGTAGTTCACCTTGCAGGTACCAGCTCCATTGCTCCCACCGCGTTAAGCTTTCCCGTCATTGCTAAACCTGCAGAATCCGCCAGTTATTACACCACGCTTATTAAGGGCTTTAAAAAGGTCTATTACATCAACAAGCAGTCTGAATTGGATACGCTCTGGACTGACCTGCGTAAATCAGGCTTTGACGGTGACTTTCTTGTGCAACATCTTATTGGTGGTGACGATACCTATATGGACTCTATCACCATATACATGGGCACAGATGGCAAAGCCCAGCTGTTGGGTGCAGCGCAGGTACTTCTAGAAGATCACGCCCCTGCAATGCTGGGCAACCCTGTTGCTATGGTCATTCGCGAGAAACCCGAACTGTGGACCAAGATAGAGCATATGCTACAAAGCATTAACTACCGTGGTTTTGCCAATTTTGACATTAAGCGTGACCCCGTAGATGGAACAGAGTATTTTCTTGATTGCAATCCCCGCATTGGGCGCAATTCTTACTATACCTGCGCTGGTGGTGTTAACCCCATGCAGATTTTGATAAGCGACGTCATTGATGGCATGGCTCAGTCAGTTCAAATTGCTAACCAACCGGCCTTATACACATTAGTACCCCTATCCCTCATGCGAAAATATATTCGTGATCCCCAGCTTATGGATGAGGTCAATCGTTTGATTTCTACCAATAAGGTAGTCAACCCTCAACATAATCCTGCCGATAAGGGTGCAAAACGCCTGCTTGATGTGTTTCTAACTGAAAGTAATCAAATCCGCAAGTTTGCAAAATACTACCCCGAAGCCACAGATACCTCATTTTAAGCACTATCATCTTGCTGCAATTTTGCTGCAAAAATAATGACCAGAAAGAAAAGTTTTCTTCTGGTCATTTTTGCATGTCTCTTGATACGTTCAAACAAACAACAAGCTTAGTTTTGCATTGCCGCAACAAACCAACTGGTAATAGATGTTGGATGTGTAATACCTGTACCTACCACCACAGACCACGCGCCAGCATCAAGGGCCGCCTTAGCATCTGCTGGAGTATGTACATGCCCCTCACATACTACAGGAAAACCAGGAAACTCTGTTGCTGCTTGCTTAAGCAGAGGAATATCGGGGCCTTCATCCATAGTGGTATCAATAGCAGCCTTGTTATGAGAAAGCGTAGTAGACACAATGTCACAGCCACAGGCTACGCCACGACGAATATCTTCAATGGTCATACAATCAGCCATAATAAGAACATCCGACTGTTTCTTAATCTCTGCTACTGTTTCTTCAAACGTACGACCATCAGGGCGCGGACGATCCGTAGCATCAAGCGCAACAATATCACAGCCCGCATGTACACAAGCCATAGCATGGCGTAAGGTGGGGGTAATATACACACCCTCATGACCTTCCTTCCAAAGGCCAATGACAGGTACGTCTACCTGACCTTTAATGGCTGATATATCCGCCAAACCTTGGCATCTAATTGCAGCAGCGCCACCCTTTTGCACGGCTAAAGAAAGCGCTGCCATAATATCTGGCCTGCGTAGAGGCTCACCAGGATATGCTTGTACGCTTACAACGAGCTTGCCGTGAATTGCCTCTAAAATGGAATTCATACCCATCTCCAAAAGTTACCAAAGTTGCCTGTACATCTTGTTAGAACTATTTGCGAGAAACCCCTATACGTGCTGACTTGCTCACTCACCTGCCGGCTCTATAACATAACCAAGCGTAAGGAAGTTTTCTGCTGCACCAATCAAGGGAGCATTGCCACCAAGCTTACCTTCCAAGATGGGTGTTTGTGCAACAGGGTCCATAGCCTGAGACGCAAAACCTTGAGCCAAAGCCTCATGCCAATAAAACGTACACTGAGCCACCGAACCAGAAAGCACTATAGCGTGAGGATCAAGCATATTGCACATACTACCCAACACAGTACCAATAGCATAACCAGAGCGAGCCTCTGCACGCTGCGCGGCTTCATCTCCAGCCAATGCCCGCTTATCTATATCTGCTCCATTAATGGGCGTGCCATCTTCCAAGGTAGCTGAACCACCAAATTCAACATATGAATTGATAATGCCCGGACCAGCCGCCACCGTTTCCAAATGAGAACTACGACCACAAGCACAGGGTTTATCAGCAGCCTCTGCACATAACACATGGCCAATGCAACCCGCTACATCATGAGCGCCCCGTAAGATATGGTTATCAACGATAAAAGCGCCACCAATGCCAGTTCCAACTGCCATAACTAAGCAGCTTGCGCTCCCCTTACCTGCACCCCAACGAGCCTCACCTAGGGCATGCGCATGAACATCGTTAAGGGCCTTTGTGGGAAGTCCACTTGCTACCTGCACCTCACTGGCAAGCTTGGTGCCTGTCCAACCAGGCATAATCTCATTGGCAAACGTTACGTCACCCGTAAGCGGGTTGATGACACCAGCACTAGAAATGCCAACACCTCTAAGCTCAATACCTTGGCTTTGGGCGGCTTTCTTAGTAGTGAGTACCTGTTGTATAACTGTAGCCAATACCTGAGGACCACCCGCAGCTGCATGAGTTGGCACCTGAGTGACCTGCACAACTTGAGGGGCACCATCACCAAACAACACGATACCAGCTGCAATCTTTGTTCCGCCAATATCTACAGCTATCACAGCGATTTTCTCTGCCATAACTCATCCTTTATACAAGCTATTTCTTACATGTCCTGCCAAAACCAACGCAGCCTCATCGTGCAAGAAATACACGCTATCTACTGTTTAGAGCAAACCGTTTGCCTGAAGCACCTCGCGGATTTTCTCTACATTTTTGCCTTCCATTGCCTTAACGGGACGAGGCATCTGATTAGTAGAGAAAATGCCCATAAGCCACAAGGCGGTTTTAAAGGCACCCACGCCACCTGCATAACCTTGCAAACCAGACGTTACGTCAAAGATATGAGAAAGCTCGTTAAGCTTATCTTGCTCTGCCTTGACATCTGCCCAGTTACCAGCCTGATAAGCCTTCCACATACGAACATAACCTTCAGGGTCAACATTTGCCAAACCAGGAACGGAACCGTCTGCACCAGACAAGTAGGCACCGTCTACCACAATCTCATGACCTGTAAGCAGGCTCATAGGATGGCCTGCCTTTTGGTTTTCTTGGCACAGATAACGGAAGTTAACGTCATCACCAGAGGAGTCTTTAACACCGGCAAGGGTGCCCTCTTTTCCCAGTTCAATGGCGAGTTTCCAAGGAAGCTTGGTATGCACACAAACAGGAATGTCATAAGCAAATACGGGCACAGAAAGCTCACGTGCCAAGATGCGGAAATGCTCTGCCATCTCGGTTAGACCGCCCAGTGCATAAAAAGGCGCTGTTGCTACCACAGCATCTGCACCCAAGCGCTCTGCCTGACGACCATGGGCAAGTACACGCTCCGTCTCTGTGTCAATAATGCCAATCAACACAGGAACACGATGATTTACAATGCGAACAGCCTCACGGATTATCTGCTCACGAACCTCATCGGTAGAGAAAACCACCTCGCCAGATGATCCCAAGAAAAACAAGCCATCTACACCAGCATCAATCATCCTGTTGATGAGCTTCTCAAAAGAAGCCACGTCCAACGTGTGGTCCTCAAGCTCAGGAACGACTACGGGAGGTATGACGCCAGAAATTTTAAAATCACTCATGAATCTTTCCTTTCGAAGTGAATAAACTGCAATATCTCGTCTTCAAAGTCATTAATACGCTCATAACCCCACTTGGGGTATGAAACAAGTTTCTTGTTTGCGGAGCCTAACAGATTATATAAAGCTTCCAGAGCAGCAACTTGCGCTTCTTGACCAAGCTGACCAATACCAAAAAGCGTTGGTGCAACAACCTGTGGTGCATAGGTCATACAATCTATCTTGGCAAGCTGTTCAAAGAGCTTGTCTGCCTGGAGTGCTTGCGGATCTGTATACCTAAAATACCTATGAATACCTGCATAAATTGGAGCACTTGCATCAGTTTGCCAGGCATGGCGTATGTTGGTTGGACAAGGATTGAGAAGAGCGAGCTTAGCCACACGGCAACCCATAATTCCTGCAAGGTCAAGTGCCAATCCTGCACCCGTGCCTTCTCCCACCACAGCAATATGAGTTGTTTTGGTTTGAGGTAACCGACAGATAAGCTCAAAGGTAAGCACACTATCTTTAATGAGCGTCAAAAACTGCCCACCGCCACAAGAGGCAATGTCATGCGACCACAGTCGCTGCTCCAACATAACTACGCGATACCCCAACGCTACCCAACGGGTAAGATGCGCCCAGCCACGAGGTCCTTGGCTTATATCATGAAAATACATAATGGTTGGGTAACTTGTTTGTGCGTTGTCTTTTGGAGTAAGCATACGCGCACGCAAGGTGGTGCCATCCATAGCTACAAATGCGATATGTTCATACTGAGCTCTAGATGATTGATTACCAACATAGACAGCATGGAGTGTATAGTCACAACTACCTGCATAATCTGCTATTAAACTAAACTCCAGCTCATTGGTGGAAAGTGGACCCTTTGTTGTTACTAGCAACATGCGTCTAACCCTCCCCCACAAAAGAAGTTAATAACCATATCATCAAAAGCGGGGATTTCTTCATGTCCAAACTCAGGAAACAGTATGTGTTGCTTAGGGCAAGTCATAGCATGGTACACCGCATATTGTGTAGGCAACGGACACACCTCATCTACAAGACCCGTACCAAACAATACTTCCGCACGAACTAAATGAGCAAATGAAAGCGAATCAATATAGCCGAGCTGCGCAAACATCTCTTGAGCGTGCATGCCTCTTGCATCAAACCAACGTGCATAATAGCGCAAGCCTTCATACGCAATTTGATCCGCGCCCAGCTCACATACCTTTTGAAAATCAGACAAAAACGGATAGAGAATCGCCGCACGCTTGATTACATCTGGATTGAGTGCGCAGGTAGCAATACCTACGCCACCTCCCTGTGAATCACCATAGACCTGCACGTTAGTGGCGTCCAAACCATCTAGCTCTTGCACAATGCGACATAAAATACGGATATTTTGATGAAGGCGCACGTAATACATATCCTTTGCAGGGCCATCAAGACCGGCAATCAAATGACCAGCAACGGTAGACCCCTTATAGCCACCTAAATCCTGGCTGCGACCTCCCTGACCAGGATTATCCATGGTGATGGTAGTAAAACCCATTCCTGCAAATGAACAGTTTTCTAACCAGCTGCGCGTACGCCCAGGATACCCATGAAAACGTAATACCACTGGCAAAGGTGTATGAAAAAGGGGGCGCAAAAAGCGAGCATAGAGGCGCGCTCCACCCATACCTTTAAACCATAGGTTATAAAACTCACACGTAGGATACGGGTCCACCTCTGCAGGTTCAAGCGTATAACATAACGCCACATCATCTGCTTCACGCATACGGTCTGCCCAAAACTCATCAAAATCTACCGGAATGGGATTGGTCCCCCGGTAGGCTTCAAGAATCTTTTGTTGTTCTAACGAGATAGGCATCTACAATACTTCCGCATAATGTGTTAGAAAGATGCCTCGCCTATACGCGAGGCATCTTAAGAGTATGAATCCCTCAACTACTGGCCAAGTTTAGGATGAAGCAGCGAAGGAGCAGCACCGAGCAAAAGCTTGGTGTAGTCATCCTGGGGCTTCTCAAAAATATCCTTTGCAGGTCCCTGCTCGACCACTTTGCCACCATTCATAACCATAATGTCGTCAGAAATATAACGAACAGTTTGAATATCGTGACTGATAAAGACCATAGCAAGACCGAGGTCACGCTTAAGATCAGTAAGCAGATTCAAAATCTGTGCACGAACAGAAACATCCAGTGCAGAGGTGGGCTCATCCGCAATAATGGCATCAGGCCCAATTGCTAAAGCACGTGCAATAGCAACACGTTGACGCTGACCACCAGACAACTGACCAGGCAAAGCCTCCAGGGAACTAGAAGGCAAACCAACCATGCCAATAAGATCACGAACACGGCGCTCGCGCTCGACCGGCGTAAGAACACTGTGAACAAGCATGGGATCAAGCAACTGATCATGTACGGACATGCGAGCATTGAGGGCTGTTGCAGGATCTTGGAAAACAACCGAGATAACGCGACCAATTTTAAGGCGATCAGCGGCAGTGCGCTTGGTTACATCGTTACCCTTAAAGAAAACGTGACCAGAAGTAGGAGCCTGCAAGCCGCACATTACGTTTGCAGTCGTAGACTTGCCACAACCAGACTCGCCTACAATGCCCAAGGTCTTGCCAGGCATCAGACGCAAAGTTACACCCTGAACAGCGTGTACAAGGTTGGGGTGCAAAAGAGAACCCGTGCGCGTACGGAAGGTAACGTGTACATCATCCAGATAAATAATGGGAGTTACACCATCAATGGTGCCGTCATCAATAGTTACTGGCATGTTCTTCTCGACAGTTGTGCCACTCATGCCACACCTCCTTCAAGAAACGAAGTCAGTCCTGCAGCTGCAAGAGCCTCGTCAGGCAACTCAGAGACTACGTGATGAGTACCAGGAATCTCCTTCAAAACTGGATGAACATCAATGCCAACTTCAGGATGGCTTGAACGTGGAGCAAAGCGGTCACCCGGAGCAAAATCCTGAGGGCTGGGTACCGTACCAGGAACTTGGTGCAAACGACCAGCGCCACCTTCAATAGAAATAACCGAGCCCAAAAGGCCGCGTGTATATTCATGAATGGGGTTGGTGAGAAGTTCCTTGGTAGGAGCCTGCTCAATAACCTGACCTGCATACATAACGGTAATATCGGAAGCTACCTCAGCAACTAAGGCCAAATCATGCGATACAAAAATCATGGCAAAGCCCAACTTAGCCTGCAATTCATTAAGGAGCTTAATAACCTGCTTTTGGACAGTCACATCCAAAGCAGTAGTAGGCTCATCGCAGATAACAAGCTTAGGATCGCGCGTAAGTGCCATAGCAATTAAAACACGCTGACGCTGGCCACCAGACAACTCGTGGGGATAACTTTCCAAAACACGCTTAGGATCCAAACCTACCAAAGACAATAAATCTTCAGCAGAACGAGTACCTCCGCGGTCGGTGAGCTGCTTCATCTGGGACTTAATAAGCATGGAAGGGTTAAGAGAACTCAAGGCATCCTGATATACCATTGCAATCTCATGACCACGAAGATCATTGCGCTGCTTATCGGACATCTCCAGCAAGTTCTTGCCCTCATACAAAACCTCGCCCGAAATCTGGGCACGGCTATCGATAAGCCCCATGATGGTAAGAGAAGTGATGGATTTACCACAACCAGACTCGCCTACAAGACCCATGGTTTGGCCAGGCCGCACATCAAAACTTACATGATCTACTACATTAACGTCGCCATGGCGTGGAAACTTAATGCACAAATCTTTAACCCGCAGTAATGGCTCAACACTATAGTCAGGTACATGACGATCGGTACGTGCACCCTCTACGGCAGCCAATGCGGTAAGAGACTTAGTAAGAGACTCAGCCTGAGCAGCATACGCAGCTACCGGATCTGCAACAAGGCGATCTGCCTCACGCACTGCCTCAGGATCATGATCTTCCACGGGTGCAGAAGGAGCAGCTACTAAAGCATCTGTAATGCCCTCGGAAAGGATGTTAAGGCACAAGCAGGTAATCATGATTGCCATGCCGGGATACATTGCTTGCCACCAACGACCAGCCAAAACGCCGCCACGTGCATCTGCAATAATATTGCCCCAGGTTGGCGTAGGCTCCTGAATACCAGCAGAGATAAAGGTAAGAGAAGCCTCAAAAATAATAGCATCTGCAACCAACGTTACTGCATAAACCATAATGGGTGCAATGCAATTACGCATAACGTGACGCCATAAAATCCAAGGTGCACGAGCGCCAGACACCACAACAGCGCGAACATAATCTTCGCCATATTCGCTCACGATATTTGCACGTACTAAACGTGCAATCTGAGGAATATACATAAAGCCAATAGAGAAAATAATTCCAGGCATGCTATTGCCCAAAATGGATACAAATACCGCAGCCAATGCAATACCTGGGAACGACATAATCACGTCTAAGATACGCATGATGAGCTCAGAAATCCACTTACGAGAAACAGCAGCAAAAGAGCCAAGAATGGAACCAACTATGAGAGCAACACCCGTTGCACTAAAGCCAATAACCAAAGAGAAACGACCGCCATACAAAATACGAGATAAAACATCACGGCCCTTATCGTCAGTACCAAACAAGAAGTTTGGAGAAGGTGCCTGACGAGCAAGAAAAATCTCAAAGGGGTCATGCGGTGCAATAAACGAAGCAAAAATTGCACTCAAAGCAACCAAAGCTAAAACCACCAAAGAAATCTTGGAAGCGGTACTCATACGCTTAAAGCCAGCAAACTTTGCTTTTTTCTGCACTGCTTCTTCTACTGCAGCAGCTTGATTTTTACGCATGATTACACCGTCCTTATCCTGGGGTTGATAAGGATGTACAGCATGTCAACCACAATGTTGATGATAATAAACGACAAAGCAACAACAATAACAACGCCTTGTACTAGATTGGGCTCATTACCCTGAATACCAGTGGTAATTGCAGTACCCATACCGGGAAGAGCAAAGATGACCTCAATGACAACAGCACCACCAAGCAAGTAACCAATCTTCATGCCAAGGGTAGTAACAGGGGTGATAAGTGCGTTGCGCAAGACATTTTTTGCAATAACGGTCCGCTTGGGGATACCAGCACCAATAGCAGTACGCACGTAATCTTTGTCCAGCTCTTCTACCATGGCAGTACGAATAACACGCGTGAGCTGACCAGACAAAGGAGTGCCCAGTGCAATAGCTGGCATAATCATGCGACGCCACCAACCAAGCGTAAACAGTGTGGGCAAAGGCCCCGATGCAGGAAGTGCATGCAAATTAGCAGAGAGAAGCAAAATGAGCAGTACTGCAAGCCAAAATGAAGGTGTAGCCAACGACAAAATCGAAAGAACACGAATAAGTTGGTCGGGCCAACGATCCCTATACAAAGCAGCAATAATACCCAAAACAAATGCTAAAACAGCGCCAATGATAAGACCCAGGAATGTAAGCTGCATGGTAATAGGCAGTGCATCGGCAATCTTGGCATTGACCGAAGAATTGTTAACGCCATAGGTACCGAGGTCTCCCTGCAAAAAACCTCCCATATAGCGAACGTAACGAATGGGCAGCGGATCGTCGAGACCATGTGCTGCATGATACTGGGCCACTGCTTCAGGTGTAACGTTTTCTCCAAGCTGCGAATAAGCAGGATCTACGGGAGAGAACGACATAAGAACAAACACCAGAAGTGTTGCACCAAGAACCATAAAGGGCAAGGCAATAATCCTTCGCCCAATGAGTCTCAGAAGATTACTCACTGTGCTGCTCCTCTCTCTTTCGTGCTTTTCACAAAGAGGTCTCGAGCACCTCGTGGTTCTCGAGACCTCCCCTTTATCAAAAAACTTTAGTGCAACATATGTTGCGTATAGCTGTATATCCTAGATTGGTTTACTTGGCCTTTGCACCAACCGTATATACACCGGTGGTACCAATACCCTTAAAGTCAGCAATCTTATCCTCGTAATAAGCAGTGTTAACCTGCTTGTGTACTACAGGATACAGTGGGGCGTACTCGGCAATAATATCAAAGCACTGATTCCAAATATCCTGCTGCTCGGAACCTTCCTTAGTAACAGCCTTAGCCATGAGCTCCTGAAGCTCCTTGCACTTAGGATCGTCTGCCCACTGGGTGCGCTTCTGGGTCCAGGTATTGTTTCCATAGAACCAGCTCATAAGCAAATCTGGGTCATTACCAAAGCAGGAAGGATCGCCAGGTGCAAGAACAATGTCATAGCTCTGCGGATCTTGGTCAATTGCGGAGTACATAGCAGAAGACTGGTTCTTCTGGATTTCTACCTTAAAGCCAAGAGCCTCAAGATCTTGCTGCACCTGTGCGGACATGGAAACTACGAAGTCAGCATCGGTAGTGGAAAGGGTAATCTTGCCAGGTGTGTAACCAGCCTCAGCAAGAAGAGCCTTTGCCTTGTCTACATCATGAGTATAAACGGTAGCTGCCTTGTGGAAGTTCGCGTGATTCTCGGGAAGGTAGCTGCTCAAGGCTGCTGCCTGACCAGAGAAAGTATTGGAAATTATCTTGTCCACATCAAGCGCATAACGGCAAGCCTGGCGTACCTTCACGTTATCAAAGGGAGCCTTGGTTGCATTCATCATCATAAAGACCAAGCCAAAGCCCTGTACAGTATCTACCTTAGCACCAGCAGATTTAATACCCTCTACGTCCTCTGCGGGTACGGATTCCATAATCATATCCGTGCCCTCACTAAAGGCGGTTTTACGAGCAGTGGCGTCCACCTGAACATCCCACTGCATCATACCAGCGCCAGCCTTAAAGCTACCGTTGTAGTGCTCATTGGGCTTGGCGGTAACCTGTACTTCACCATCGACCTTATCGTATGCCCAAGGACCAGAACCAATAGGCTTAGTGGTAAGCGTCTCATCATCCATAGATGCAGGAACAATACGAACAATAGCAAGACGCTGCTTAAGCAGTGAGAAGGGATATGCGGTCTTTACGGTTACCGTGGTATCATTCTTCTTCTCGATTGAAGCAATAGGAGCCAACATTGGAATATAGATATTGCCCTCAGCAGTGCAGCGCTCAAAGGACTTGACAACATCGTCTGCGGTTACGGGAGTACCGTCAGAGAACTTAGCATCCTTGCGCAGTGCAATCTCAAAGGTGGTGTCATCTACCTTGGTAGGCTCATCCTCAGCTGCAAGCTCCTTATGAATGGAGTAATCACGGTAATCAAAGCCATACAGACCCTCTACTACATGCCAGTTAGTACCACAAGCTAAAGCAGAAGACGTGTTAGATGGATGGAAATTCTTGGTCTTGTAAGCATTAGCAATGGCGATGGTGGCGTTAGTGTTTGCGGTAACTTCTTGAGGCTTTTTCTCGCCACCGCAACCTACCAAGCCAAGGCCCAAAAAGGCGGCAGCAGTAGAAGTTGCGCCAAGGAACGAACGACGAGTCATACCAACGTTGTGAAGCATCTCTCGATCTCCAATCTCGAGTACGCCGCGCGAGACATTGTGCCGCGCGCATGTAAACCTTACAACTTGCCGTGCACTTGCGTTAATAGTATTGAGAAATGCCAACTGATACACCAACTGTTGGACAAATAATCGCTGAGCGGGCTAAAACATTCGATACATGGTACAAAAAAGATTATTTCTTGACGAAATAGGGCAAATGCATTCTTATTTTCTTGCTAAACTGGCATATCACTTGAGAGCGAATTTCTCATCAATACAAAAGTTGGCTATAAACTAGTATTCATTATTTGCAATAAAACGGGTATACAGGCAAACTTTTCAGAGACAAGGCGCGGGCTCAAGCTCAAACAACCAATAACTGGTATATCGCTCGCTTAAGCACAGCGCTGGCACCGTACGATTTACGTTGTCTATCACATACTTAAAGGATATTTTATGCATGCAGATACAGTCTACACCGCTCCTTATGATGTTCTTGTTGTTGGGTCGGGCATTGCCGGCTGTACTGCCGCTATAAGCGCTGCTCAAGCGGGCGCACGGGTGGTACTTGCCAGCTATGGGCCACTTTTTTCTGGTTCAAGTTTTTATAAGGGTACGTGGGGCCTTGGCCTTATTGCTCCTCTTAATGAGGCTGACGAGAAAGACCTTGAGCAGACTATCCTTTCCGTTGGCTGCCAGGTTGCTGACCCTCACCTCGTACACACGTTTGTCCATGCTATACAGTCCAGCATTACCTGGCTGGAGCATGAGTGCCACACAAAACTGCGTCATGCAAGCGCTTCTGCTGCTTTACAGCGTGACTATCTACCCTGCTTTGACCATAAGCATCGACGCTGGTATGGATTGGAACACGATGCTCTTATACAATCCTTTCGCACGCTCTTTAAAAAGCTCGGTATTACCACGCTTCCCCATCACAGTCTGCTCGACCTCATTGAGTCTCATAATTGTATTGCCGGAGCTTTACTGTATGATCACAACTCCCATATACCCAAAAGCATACAAGCACCTGCTGTTGTACTAGCCACAGGTGGCTTTGGTGGTTTGTTTTGTCCCACACTTACCCAACCAGAAGTACTATCCACTGCACACGCCATTACACTCAAACATGGCTGCTCGCTCGTAAATGCCGAGTTTATCCAGCTCATGCCTACCATCATACATCCTGTTCACGGAGTTGTTTTTAACGAGAAAACCTTTAAATATGCACGTATAACTAACAAAGAAGGGCAGGTACTTACACAAGCAACTACCACTACCCTTGATGCTCGCTCAGAGCATGGCCCCTTCTCTTGTAGGCTTTCTGATGCAAAGCTCGATTTGGAAATCGCTCAGCAACCTTCGGGCACAGCCTTTGTTACCTATACCATGCCTACACAAGTCCCCGAGTTTATGCAAACGTATTTTGAATGGCTGGCACGTACTGCTCAAGTCACTCCTCAAGACACGCTTGAAATTGCTCTGTGGCCACATGCTTCCAATGGAGGAATCTTTATAGCTGAAGATGGCAGATGTATTGGTGGACCAACAGGCCTTTATGCCGCAGGAGAAGCATGTGGTGGTGTGCACGGAGCAGACCGATTAGGTGGTTTGTCAAGCGCAAATGCGCTGGTATTTGGGCGTATATCCGGCACTACTGCAGCCTTACATGCACGCAATATCAAACAATCTCCCAACGCGACCACATCATATATGTGCGCTCATACTGCCTGCTGCAATGCAAGTGCACACTTTACAGACAATGCCGCATCCTTGCATGCGCAAGAACTCATCAAGACCATTCGTATGTATATCCAACAATCTTGTGTACTCAATCGCAGCGAAGAAACACTTGCTGCAACGGCACAAAAACTCAATTGGCTACAACAGACTGCTCATGATGAAGCCTACACCTATGACGAGCTTCCCATTCATGAGCAAGAACAGATTACTCTGCAAGAATGGAATGATTGTCTTGCCCGTACCAACTTCCAACAAAACCTCTTGCTTGAAGCACAGGCACTCGTAGTTGCCATGCGCGCACGTACGGAAAGTCGTGGAAGCCATTATCGAAAGGATTTCCCACACCAATTAAAAGCTTGCGAGCGCATACACCGCATCCTTTTAGATAAGCAAGGGCTACGGTGCATACACCTTACATAAAGCACACCCACAGACTTACAACCGTTAACTAACCGCGAAATGCAAGACGATATATATTGATTAAGTCCTGCTGTGACACATAACGAACATTAGTGGGTGTACAACGGTCATGCTGAGCCGCTTGCGCCATGGCAACAAGCTCATTTTCAAAAGTTGTTGCATCAATACAACTCAATTCAGATAAAGACGCTTCCACATCCAGTGTACGAAGGAACTGTACAATTTTTTCCAGTAGCGCGCGTGCATCCGCCAAGCCAAGCTCACGCGCAAGCTGATTGTACGGCTTAACATAGTTTGAATCACTTATATGAAACGCTATGACATACGGCATAAGAACAGCAATAAGCCTACCGTGAGCCACATGAAACCGCCCACCTAAAGCATGTGCCAATGAATGATTGATGCCAAGACCTGCATTGGTAAAGGCAATGCCAGCTGCACAGGCAGCTTCCATCATGCGCTCACGACTCCGCATAGCCATACCATCACGATATACAACAGGCAAATCTTCAAATATGGTGCGCAATACTTTTACTGATAATGCTTGCGAGAAGGACGTAGCTTCAATGCTCACATACGATTCTAGAGCATGAGATAGGGCATCAAGACCAGTATCCACCGTGATACGAGGGGGAACAGAGCGAGTAAAATCTGCCTCAAGCAATGCTCCATCAGGGGCTAAGAAATCATCTATGAGTGCTATCTTGTTAGGACCACGCGTAATAATCGCAAAATTAGTAACTTCTGATCCAGTTCCTGCTGTAGTGGGGATAGCCAAGAAATACGGTTTTTTTAATCCACGTTCATGTGCAAAATAAAGAATTGCTTTAGTAGCATCAATACATGAACCTCCACCAAAAGAAATAACAAGATCAGGCTTAACATCACAAATCATCTCAACGCCTTCATCCACCAACTCTTGGCTAGGATCTGGTTTGACGTTGGAATAGATGTGGTGCGCCGCTTTTTGTGGCAGATATTGAATCATTTTATGTACCATGCCAGACTTTGCTAAAAAGTCATCGGTAATTACAAGCACTTGAGAGTAATCGAGTGTTCCAAGGTGCTGTATTGCCTGCATTCCAAAGAAGAGCTCTGTTTTAAGTTTAAATTCTTTCATTGCATATCTTCTTTCCCTGAGAGTACCAACTTATGAGCAAGACGCTGAACTCTCATCGGTCTTAATGGGCACAAGAATTTCGGTTACAAAAAGATTTGAATCATAGGTGGTCCAGTAATCAGTTACAAATCGCATATAGCAGCCATCCTGTAGGTGATATCCTGCACGTTTGGCAAAGGTAGCCATACGATTACATGTTTCATAAAACTTATTAAACGGGCCAATATGATACGCAGCTAAGTACATTCCACCATTCATACGATACGTATTTTCGGGAGCAATGGGACGCATGGCCTTTTGAAGCAGATGTACTTCACAAGGAGCGGCATCGCATGAGGCTTCCCGGGCTTGATCCAATGAATTAAAACGAATTATCACAGGGCCAGTAATGGCGTTATCGCATTTTTCGACAAAAGCCGCAAAGTCCAAGCTTACAACTGCTTCTGCATAATTTCCTGTAAAGCGGTATGGCATATGAATAAGATCTGCACAGTCTTTATATTTCACGCCAATACTAAAAGGTCTTACACTGAGAACAAAGCTCGCTTCACTTACCAGGCGATTCCAATCATCTAGTGCTTCTCGCTGCTCGGCAAGTTTACGAGCCTCTTGATCATATTGATCCAGGCGCTTTTCAAAGCTATGCATAACTTGACTAAGATTTTTACTCCTGAGCATGGGGGCAATCTCTTTAAGAGAAAAACCGAGCATTCTTAGATAGCGAATAACTGGCAGTTTAAGCATCGTCTGTAAGGAGTAATAACGATAGTTATTATCATCCACAAAATCTGGTTCCAATAGTTTTAACTTATTATAGTGGCGAAGTGTACGCTGAGAAATACCTCCCATCCGACTGACTTCACCAATCTGATAAAGCTTTTCTTTCTTTGCATTGTCACAACTCATTGCTCAACCTCCCCTCCACTGCTTGCATTACGCGCATCGTAAAAATATACGTTCTTACAATGGGATTATGTCCTCGCTTTGTCATATCGCTCAGTGCATCTACCAAAGAAAATAACGAACCCAAACGAAAGGGCACAAGCTCGGCAATAAAGTAATCCAATGAAGAAATATGATTTGTAAGAGTAGTATCAGGACGAGCATGATGATGTGTCACAGGAAGAGTTTGCTTTGCAAGAAGTAGCTGTTCTTTCAAAATCTGATATATCTCATCTAAAACCTGTTTTTTCACCTGTGAAGGCTGATCAAGATTCCCACATACCATGCGCTTATATTCTTCGGGACTGCTCAGACACATCATGCGCGCATATTTTTCTGCAATCAAATTTTTGCCATTTTGCTGCGCATGCTCAAGTGCTTCAACTGCGCCATCAAGTAAAACTTCAGGAAATGCTACATACTGCGCGGTTCGGTATATAAAAAATGAGCGGGCGTCATCCTGACAAGCAGCCCTGCCATCAATACTTTTTACAAGGTCAAACTGCTCCCACTCCAGCAAAACTGCCTTCTTGAGCAGTGTGCAAAACAACCTACTCTTACCAAGATCATTCAATAAACTAGTAACCTCTGGAAAGTCAAAATAGTCATCTATTTGATACTGGTAAGCAGAGCAATTTTTTTGCAGGTTCCTAGGGTTTCTCGTAACAGATAGTGTCATAAACGATACGCCCCCTCACCAAGTGGACGTGAACGTAATTCCTTGCTATCGAGCGTATGCCATATATCATATGCAGCATCAAGCAAAAAATCTCCTGGTGCAAAAGTCCAACCCAATTTCCGTACCGAACCAAGTACAACAGCGCATACATATTCGACTTCCTGTATATCAAGACCATCTATTGGAAGTTGTGCAATATGTTGTATGAGCGTACAAAGTGAATTTGGAACACAGGCACGCTCTGCCAATGAACGAAAAGACCACTTGTAATAAGGCATATAACAACGAGCCAGCAAGTGTAAAACTGCCATAGTAGCCCACAGAAATTCTGTACGTGCCGCATCCGCTGCAACAAAATCAGATCGTTTAATACAACGTAAAAGATTATATTGCCCCGCTTGCGCCATTTGAGCCATATTGGCAGCAACCTTTTTACGAAGAACCACT
The DNA here is from genome assembly GCF_034113385.1 of Atopobium sp. Lineage (NCBI taxonomy): Bacteria > Bacillati > Actinomycetota > Coriobacteriia > Coriobacteriales > Atopobiaceae > Atopobium > Atopobium sp. The sequence continues at coordinate 33,284 of NZ_JAXEXL010000024.1, forward strand.
TCAGGATAAAACCGTAAAAGTTCATGGCGAATAGAAGTAAAAAATCCTGAGGGGTCAAAAAACACTTCTCCATTAACAGCCATTGCCAACAGTTGTTCGGGAATAGCAAGCCATTCCGTATCTGTTTGAGGAACCTGGTCAAGACCAGTAAAGGAACGATAAAAAGCTTGTGTCTCAAAGACGCCTACACGCTGCTGTGCAAGTGCGCTCTCCTTACGTCGCATACCCTTAAAAGTAGAAGGCAAGGCTGCGTAGCGATGAATAAATTCATCTTTCCAAATCTCATACGTATTAGCAGGAAGCCATATACAAAAACCTGGACCAAAATCATGATCACAAGAAAGCTCATCATCAAAGCCTAAACACTCAGATCCGGCACCTACAAGGCCTATAGCAATACAATCTGTAATCTCACGAGGGAGTCCATCAAAAAGAGTAGACTTATATGCAGCAAAGTACTGCCTTGATATATCAAGCCCTTTCATCTTACTCTCCTCTCGCTCTATCCAACATATTTGAGCTGTGTTCTTATTACAGCTCTTGCCACCTATAAGTACGTTCGAGTTTTTCCATACGCTGTGCTTCACGCATAAGGGCTTCAACTGTTGGCGATACGCCCAGTTTTTCCCGTGTTAGTTGAGCAGCCCATTGATAACATGCGCGCGCATGTCTATAACGTCCCTGTAAATAGGCAATTTGTCCCGCCACAGCCAAAGCGTAAGGGCGATGAATATCTCGGCCATGGTGTAAGGTTTCAAAAGCAATGAGTGCGGGCGCAAGAACTTTGCCTGCTTCAACTAGACAACCTTCATCGACAAGCGACTGAGCTAAGTTGATGGCATTCACAGCACGCTTATCTTCAGAACTAGGCACATTTTCTAAAAGTTGTGCAGCGCGTTTTAGTTCTTGCTTTGCTTGTGTAAATTGTCTCAATCCCCGATAAGCACTACTACGATTATTGCAGAGGGCACTCAGTTCAAATGAATTGTCTTGCTCATCACCCATAAGTTTTTCGGCCTTATCAAAAACTTGAATCGCACGCTTATACTTTCCCCAGGCTACATAAACATCTCCTAGGTTTATGAGCACACGAGCATAGACGAGTGCATCTGCATCCTCACGCTCAAGAAGCAAAAGTGTCTTTTTGTAAAGATGCTCTGCCTCTGTAAATTCTCCACGCACGCGGAAAAGACTGCCCAGTTCATTTGCCGCTGCAATTACCATGGCAGTATTGCCCTCAAGCTGAGCCAAATGCAGCTGATTTTGCAAATAACCAATCACATCTGCACCTGGCTCGCTAAAAAGACGATCAAGCTCCTGATAGAAATGTATTGTTTCCATACACAACCCTATGCGTCTTAATGAGGGCTTATCTTGTTCAGCGCATTTCTCTTCGCTTTAGTCGCCAAACAAACCTTTTAATGACCACCTCTAAATGCTGCCACTAGCTCATCAACCATATTCTTAAGATCATCTACGCCAATCTCACCATCTGAGGAAGAGGTGGGCGCTACTGGCTGGCTCAAAGAAGAGCAGCTATTACAACCTACCGAATAACTAATAGGAGACTGATGACCTACGGGCATCTCAATACCAAGGTCATGCTCCACGCTCTCGGCAGGAGCCGTGTAAGAAGCCTGGGTTTGCTGTACTTGATGCGTTGCGTGATGAGCAAAGCTGTTCACAAGCTCAGGATGATAACGAGCAAAAACCTCATCATGTCCCACAAGATCATCGGGCTCTATAAGACCATTTACTACACGCTTTACATTAATAAGGTGCTGAGGGCCAACATTTTCAGAGATTGAACTTCCTCCCCAGGTTCCACAACCTAAGGTAAGCGCTACCTCAAGACCAGTAGAAAGACCTGTGCCACCTTGGGTACCACCTGTATTAATAAGAATACGTGAAGCAGGCTTGACAGAGAACTTGCGTACGATTGTTTTATCTTCTGTATGGATGCTCATGGTATGACCGATACCATTTTGCAACAGAGCAATTGAAAGGTCGCAAGCTTCTTCCCAGTTATCCACGGTATAAAATGCCAATACACACGTAAGCTTCTCGAAGGAAAGAGGCCACTTATCACCAACACCCGCCTGCTCACCAATGAGTACCTTGGTGCCTTCAGGGATAGTAATACCTGCAGCCCGAGCAATAGTCTGAGGATCTCTACCTACAAACTTTGGACTCATAGCATGACCATTGCGGAATAACAAAGAGCACACTTGAGCGCATTCTTCCTCAGTTAAGAAATATCCGCCTTGGCTCTTAAATTCCGAAACAACGGCATCACGGTTGCACGTCTCACAGATAATGCTTTGCTCAGAAGCGCATATGGTTCCGTTATCAAAAGTTTTAGATGCAATGATACGCTTTACCGCTGCATGAACATCAGCTGTACGCTCAATGTAAGCAGGAGAATTACCAGCGCCCACACCCAAAGCGGGTTTACCAGAGCTATACGCGGCCTTCACCATAGCAGGGCCACCTGTAGCAATAATCATATCTACCTCAGGTGCATGCATAAGCGTTTCTGCAGCTGCCATACTAGAAACCGTAATACCCTGGATGCAATTCTCGGGAGCACCTGCACCTACCGCTGCATCACTCATAATTTTGATAGCTAAGTTAGTACATTTGGCAGCTTGAGGATGAGGAGAAAAGACAATTGCATTACGAGACTTAAGTGCAATTATCGATTTATAAATTACTGTTGAAGTAGGATTGGTAGACGGAGTAATGCCCATAAGCAAACCAACTGGCTCTGCAATGGTAATAACTTCGTTTTCCTCATCCACGTCAATAACACCAATGGTCTTCTTAGTTTTGATTTGCTCATACAGCAAACCAGAAGCCATATGATTCTTATATATCTTGTCATGAACGTTACCAAAGCCTGTTTCATCTACAGCCATTTGTGCAAGCGCCTCGGCATTTTGCTCTGCAGCGTCAACCATGGCACGCAAAATAGCATCGATCTGCTCGCAGGTATATGTTGCAAGCTGATTTGCTGCAACTTTACCTTTTCGAGCTAGATCTCGTGCTGCTTGGATGCTTTGGAGATCGTAATCGAATTCTTGCATCATAACTCTTTTCATATTGACGTCCTACACAAAGACAAATTTCATATTGACGTCCTACACAAAGACAAATCGAGCGCAATCCAACGCGCTAACTTTTGCTTTGCGTTCTTACTTTGCACCAGGCAAAATGGACTCAACCATGCCATCAGGACGTGGGATAACATGTACGGAGAGAAGCTCACCTACGCGCTGAGCTGCTGCAGCACCAGCATCGGTAGCTGCCTTAACAGCACCCACATCACCGCGTACAAAAACGGT
>NZ_JAXEXL010000025.1:0-18139 GCF_034113385.1 Atopobium sp.
CACGCGGGGAATTAGCTCAGCTGGGAGAGCGCATGACTGGCAGTCATGAGGTCAGGGGTTCGATCCCCCTATTCTCCACCAAGTATATGAGGGCGGCGGCATATGCCGTCGCTTTTTTATTAAGGGCTCATGGCGCAACGGGTAGAGCAGGGGACACATAATACCGGGGTTGCAGGTTCGAATCCTGCTGGGCCCACCATATAATACAAAAGGTCGGAGACTTCTCTCCGACCTTTCTCTTATCTACCTTTTGGCCTATGACCAACACTTTTGGGGCTTAGAACAATTTTTATGCACGTTGTTCTGTAATCTTTTGTGCAAGCATCTGAGCAACTTCTGCAAAAGCAACTTCACTTCGCTCGCCAGTAGCACGATGCTTAAGCTCAACAACGCCATTCACAACAGCTTTTTTACCACAAATGACCTGATATGGCATACCCATCAAATCTGCGTCTGCAAACTTAACACCAGGGCGTTCCTTACGGTCATCCAGCAAAACCTCAACACCCAGCTCAGAGAGCTCGGTAGCAATACGAGAAGCCACTGGCCATACAACCTCATCATGTACATCTAAAGGTATAACCTCAACCTCGTAAGGAGCAACACTTACGGGCCAACAAATACCATTAGCATCATGGTATTGCTCAATGACGGCCGCAAGTGCACGAGAAACACCAATACCATAGCAACCCATTACCAAGGGTTTCTCGCGACCATTAACGTCCATAAACGTAGCACCCATAGCTTCAGAGTACTTAGTACCCAGCTGGAATACCTGACCAACTTCGATGCCGCGCGCGCTCTTAAGTGCAGCGCCACAATGAGGACAAGCGTCACCGGCCTTGGCAGAGATGACATCAACCCACGTATTGATTGTAAAGTCACGACCCTGCTGGGCATGCAAGAGGTGATAATCAACCTCATTGGCACCAATGGTCCAATACTCAATATCCTTGAGCGTACAATCTGCATATACCTCAATATCTTGAGGCAGATTTACAGGGCCTATAAAACCACGAATCAAACCAACTTCTTTAAGCTCGTCCTCGGTCATAAGGTGATACTCACCAAAGTATTTCTCGGCCTTACAATCGTTGAGCTCATGACTGCCAGGAACAAAGCACACTACGTTGTTGCCCTCTTGATCGATGAGTGCAAGAGCCTTGACCGTTGCAGATGTAGGAACACCAAGTTGATCAGCTAAATCTTCAATGGTAGCTATCTGAGGAGTATGGATACGCTCACACGCTCCAGCACCAGAAGACTGCAAAGAAACCCCAGCGGTAGCTGCTTCTACGTCTGCTGCCCAACCACAGTCATCGCAGTACACAAGCTCCGCCTCGCCTGCCTCTGCTAATGCCATGAACTCAACAGAGGTGTCTCCGCCAATTTGACCAGAGTCTGCAACTACTTGCAAGGCACGCAAGCCAATACGTTCGCAAATCTTTGCATACGCATCCTTTTCTTGGTCATAGCACTCTTGCAAAGACGCTTGATTAGCAGAAAAGGAGTAGCCATCCTTCATAATGAACTCGCGACCACGCATAAGACCAAAACGAGGGCGACGCTCATCACGGAACTTATCTTGAATTTGATAGAGCGTTACTGGAAGTTGCTTATAGGAACGTAGCTCATTACGAACAAGGTCGGTAAAAGATTCCTCATGCGTTGGACCGAGCGCATAAATATGCTCATGACGATCATGCATGCGCATAAGCTCCGGACCATACGCATTCCAGCGACCCGACTGCTTCCACAAATCCTCATCAGTCAAAATGGGGACAAGCATTTCTTGCGCATCAATAGCATCCATCTCTTCTCGAATGATTTGCTCAATCTTAAGAAGAGAACGCCATGCTAATGGCAAATAGCTATACAGACCTGCGGCGCCTTTACGAATCATGCCTGCACGCAGCATAAGTCTATGACTTGCAAGCTCTGCGTTTGCAGGGTCTTCCTTAAGAGTAGGAGCATAGAGCTTACTCATCTTATGGAACGACTTCACGAGTAATCCTCTCTGTTTGCGGGCAATCCCCATGGTAACGAGTGCGTACGTACTTTTTTGTGCTTAGAGTCTACCAGCCAATATTGACGATAAGACAAGCTCTTAGATAATAAACGCTCTGATAAACGCTCCAAGGCTGTTAGCAAAAACGCTTTTGAATCTCCTCAAACAGCGCATCTATAATTTGATCCTCTGGTACTCGGCGCAACGTTTGTCCAGCAGCAAATATCAAACCGTGGCCATGCCCACAGGCAACGCCAATATCTGCATTACGTGCCTCACCAGGCCCGTTAACAGCACATCCCATAACAGCAACAGAAATAGGCACAGAAATGGTTTGTAAACGACGCTCTACCTCTTCTGCAATGGGAATCAAGTCAACCTTTGTGCGTCCACAAGTTGGGCAGCTTACCAGCTCAGGATTACGACGACGCATACCCAAAGCGGCCAAAATCTCCCAACCAACTTTAATCTCTTCCACAGGATCTGCAGTAAGAGAAACGCGCATGGTGTCACCAATTCCCTGCTCAAGCAAGCTCCCGAGCCCAATTGCACTTTTGATAGTACCTTGAAACAGAGTACCGGCTTCTGTCACACCAAGATGAAGCGGAATATGCGGCAAAGCACGTGACAGCTCACGATAGGTCTCCAGCGTAGTAGTCACGTCATGTGCTTTTGCAGAGAGCACAATATCGGTAAAGCCGAGTTTCTCGAAATGAGCAACGAAGGACTCAGATGAGGCAACCAGTTTTTGGGATTGCGTCATATCTTGGCGTTCATCAACCTCTTTTGCTAATGAGCCCGCGTTAACACCTATACGAATGGGAATATGAGCCTGCGCTGCAGCCTCAATAACCTCATCAACTTTAGAAAATGAGCCAATATTGCCAGGGTTAATACGCAGTGCCGCAGCACCACGTCGAGCAGCTTCGATAGCAAGTCTATGATCAAAATGGATATCTGCTACAACAGGCAACGGAGCCGTAGCACATACCTCCTCAAACCCATGAAGTGCTTCTTTGTTAGGAACTGCCACGCGAATGATTTCACAACCTGCTGCTGCTAAGCGAGCTATTTGAGTTAAGGTGGCCTGAGGGTCTGCCGTATTAGTGTTAGTCATTGACTGCACACTTACCGGCGCTCCACCGCCCACCGCTACCTTACCAACGTATACTCGGTGAGTTTGTGCGCGTGCACCGACAGAAGCATTAGTAATTACCATTACCAATTACACGACCTTACAAAAATCGAAGAATATCGTTTTTAAGCGATAGCAAGAATAAGCAGCCAAACAAAGCAATTCCTACAAAAGAAATATAGGCCTGTGTGCGCTCACTAATTGGTTTACGAATAATGCCCTGTATGATTTCAATCAATATTCTGCCGCCGTCCAGTGGTGGTATGGGCAGTAGATTCATAAAAGCAAGAGAGAGCGAAATCTGTGCAGCAAACAATAACAACTCACCCAAACCAGAAGAAGCTGCTTGGGAAGCCATAACAGAAATACCCACAACCGAAGAGGATTGCGAAACCACGTTCAGAGTCTGCGTAGGGATAATGAGCTTCACCGCAACTTGGGCAATCTGTGTTGTAAAGTTCCACGTAACCCCAACGGCCTCTGATACCGAAAGGTGTACATGTTTCATAGGAGCATGCACTCCCAATGCTTTTTCATTTTGTGCTGGTGTTATCTGCACTGACTGAGAAGAGCCCTCACGTTGGTAAGTCAATTCAAATGACTCGTGCTTATCAAACTTATCTTTAATTAATACCGCAAAACCCGCAAAGCTATCCACCTTTTGATTATCTACCGCCACTAAGGTATCTCCCGCTTGCAAACCACTGCGTTGTGCAAGAGAACCCTCTACAACCGTTCCAATCTTAGGAACATTAACTGGCATGTCTTGGCCTATAACACTGAGGGATAGCACCATGAGCAACGCACCTGTCACAAAACTTGCAACAGGACCTGCAAAAATCATACAGAAGCGCGCCCAAAACGTTTTACCAAGATATATGTTTGATTGTTCTTGATTAAGAAAATCCTCAGCAGATACCTGCAAGGGCTGCATTGTACCAGGCTGCATAAGCTGTGTGGTTTCATCAAATGAATCATCAAACTTGGTGTTAAGGGCGGCATCGCGCAAGGTCGTTTTATACGCATAAGGCATCGTGCGTGTATCGGGCTTCTCGCCCTCTTTACATGAATACTCAGGCTCGATGGATGCCCAATCAACTAAGGTTTCAAAGATGCTGTAGGCATCTTCTTCCGAGCAACCCAGCTGCTCTGCAGCGTCTTGCACACTGATGCTGCCGTGTGTTTGTACCAACTCAAGTGCGCTCGCGTAATTTGCCTGATTCAATGGTGTCATACCGCAAATTCTGGTATAGCCACCCAATAAAATTGGCGTTACTCCAAATTCTGTACCATGCTTCTTGCTGCGCCACGACCATTTATGCCGAGAAGGCATGCCAATAAAGAATTCGGTAACACGTGACTTACAAAGACGAGCAGCAAAATAGTGCCCTGCTTCATGAGCCGTTATTAAAATGGAGAGCACTAAGACTCCCCAAAAAATTGCTGAAAACGTAGAAACAAACTGTGGCATTAGCTTACCTCATAAATATAGTGTTGTGCTAAACTGCGCGCGCAACCATCCACTTCTGCGATCTGATCTAAAGAATCCAATTCTTGTGTTGCCGTATGCTCCATGACTTTCTCGACAATTCGAGCAATGTCTAAGAAAGAAATCTTTTGCTGCCTAAAAGCAAGATTTGCAACTTCATTTGCAGCGTTAAGAACACAGGGCATGGTTTTACCAATGCGTCCCGCCTCACGAGCAAGTTCCAGACAGCTAAAAGTTTTGTCGTCCGCGGGTGCAAAATCCAAGCTCCCCAGCTCAAAGAAATTAACTGGCTTTACTGGAGCCTCCCACCGTTCTGGATAGCTAAATGCCAGCTGAATTGGGCCACGCATATCAGAAGGACCAAGCTGTGCCATAACAGAACCATCGGTCGTCTCTACCATAGAATGAATGCAGCTTTGACGCTGTATAAGGACCTGGATGTCATCAATGGCTACCTCAAACAAATGATGCGCCTCAAGAACTTCCAAACCTTTGTTCATAAGGGTTGCCGAATCAATGGTAATCTTTGGCCCCATGCTCCAATTAGGATGTTTAAGAGCCTGAGCAGCAGTTACGTTACGTAAATCATCTACGGTCTTACCGTAAAATGGACCGCCAGAACAGGTTAACCAGATACGATTAACATACTGTGGATGCGTCCCCATCATACATTGAAAAATGGCAGAATGCTCGGAATCAACTGGAATAAGCTTGCCAGGTTTAACCAAAGGCATCAGAAGCTCACCTGCACACACCAGAGCTTCTTTGTTGGCAAGTGCCAACACCTTGTTGTTGAGAAGTGCTGTGTAGGACGGAAGAATACCCGCAGCTCCTACCACGCTTACCAAAACAAGGTCTACCTCATCAAGTGCTGCAAGATTAGCCACTGCTTGGTTGCCAAACCCGAGTTGTATATCTGAATCAAGTTGATTGACTGCTGCAGACATCCGCTGATGCTCGTCTGCAAGAGCAAGATGCTTTACGCCAAATTCATGGGCAAGCGCTATGAGTTTGGCTGCAGACGTATCTGCTGATAAAGCCACAACCTGCAGTTTATGAGCATGTTTACGGCATACATCTAATGCCTGTGTACCAACAGAACCGGTAGCGCCAAGAATTGCAACACGAAGTACTTCTGGGCGATTGGCTTCTGGCCACGTAGCTTCGAAGATACTCAAATAATTCCACCTAACGTCAAAATAAAAGTTGCAGCAATCAGGCCAAAGAGCAACGAATCAGAACGATCGAGCATACCCCCATGACCGGGCATGAGATTGCCTGAATCTTTTACGCCAACACCGCGTTTAATACGCGACTCAAGCAAATCACCAAAGACGCCCATAAGGCCTGTTGCTAAACCTGTACAGATTGCCATGAAAAGACTCATGGGAAGCAACGTCATAGACAAAAATACCCATACCAGAATAGAACCAAACATGCCGCCTATAAAACCTTCCCAAGATTTCTTGGGTGAGATACGCGGCGCCATTTTATGTTTGCCAAAACGCGAGCCAACAAAATAAGCAAACGTATCATTAAGCCAAATGGAAGACATGGCCAAAAACGTGCACACACCGCCCATTATACTTGGATCTACCGCACGTAATCTAATAACGGATGTGAAGAGAAGCCCTGTGTAAATTGGTCCAAAAATGGTAAGAGCAACATCGGAGATGTTTGACCGAGGCGTCTGTACAAACCAAATGCCTGTTGCAGCAGCAAACACATAAAACAAGATTGCCACCCAGTGATATGAAAAATGAGCCGCTAAAGGAAAGCCTATTGCTGCAGCAATACCGATAATCTCATTGGGATTGCGTCCAGCCATACGCATCATTTTAAAAAACTCAAAACAGCACAGACCTGCATATACGCAAATAAGTGCCGTAGTAGTCCAACGCCCAAGCAACAAAGCAACAAGGGTAAGAACAGCGTAGCCCGCACCATATACAACGCGGACTATCAGCTGCTGAGTTTTAGATTGTGTGGAACTCTGATTACGCTCCATAGAACTAGAGCTATCTACGGATTGTGAATCAGAATCACTTGAAGTCGTCATTTAGGACTTCACTCCCCCAAAGCGCCGGTCACGCAATTGAAAGCTTGCAATAGCACGCAGAAGCTCCCATCGATCAAAGTCAGGCCACAGCGTATCGGTTATGTAAAACTCGGTATACGCAAGCTGCCATAACAAGAAATTAGACAGACGAAGCTCACCAGAAGTACGAATAAGCAATTCTGGATCAGGTAGCCCTGTCGTATAGAGATTTTCTGACACTAGAGTTTCATCAATGTCGTCTAGAGCTAACGTTTTGGCAGCAGTCTCTTGAGCAATAAGGCGCACAGCACGCGTAAGTTCTGCACGAGCGCCATAATTAACAGCAAGTGCCAAAACCATACCAGTATTGTTTTTCGTCCGTTCAAGCCCCAATTCAAAGGTCTCACGCGTTTTTTTGGGAAGCGCTGCTACATCACCCAGAAATACAAGCTTGACGTTCTCTTCCTCAAATAAATGCAACTCTTTTACCAGAGTATGCGCAAAGAGCTGCATAAGAAGATCTACTTCATGCTGCGGACGCTGCCAATTCTCGGTAGAAAACGCATACGCAGACAACACATCAATACCAAGGCGCACGCAGCTGGTAATAATTTCTTTGAGAGAAACTACACCAGCTTTATGACCTTTACTTCTATCCAAACCTTGAGCTTGCGCCCAACGTCCATTTCCATCCATGATGATAGAAATGTGGCGTGGCATATGTTCAAGGTCAATATGTGCAAGCGAAATATCAGAAGGTGCTACAGCATAGTGCTCTTGAAGCTTTAAAAGATCAGGTACCACGCTAGATCTCCATGACCTCAGACTCTTTAGCCTTTAGCATTTCATCAATTTTAGCGATATAGGTATCCGTAAGCTTTTGGATTTGATTTTGCTCGCGCTTTACCTCATCCTCAGAAAACTCTTCGTCACGCTCAATCTTGTTGTTGTAGTCACGACGAACATTGCGAATAGCAATACGGGACTCTTCCGCCAGACCACGGCACTCCTTAGCAAGCTCGCGACGACGCTCTTCCGTAGGAGAAGGGAAAGGAAGCCTGATGCAAACACCATCATTACCAGGGGTAATGCCAAGATCAGAACTCTCGATTGCCTTCTCTACAGCATTGAGTGCTGATTTATCCCAGGGCTCTACTACCAACATGCTTGCTTCAGGTACCTTTACGGCAGCAAGCTGTGTAATGGGAGTTGGAACACCATAGTAATCAACCATAATAGGGTCAAGAATATGAGGATTAGCGCGACCGGTGCGTACCTTAGAAAAATTAGCAGTAAGAGCGCTGATGCACTTCTCCATATTAGATTTAGCCTTATCGGTATACTCGCTCATTATTCGCTCTCCTCTTCTACAACAGTGGTGCCGACATTCTTACCCCTTAGGGCGTCGTCAAATACACCGGTTTGATCGATATTAAATACAAGCATAGGCATATGATTATCGCTACACAATGCTGTTGCTGTTGCATCCATTACCCTCAGGTTACGTGTGAGCACGTTATGATATGAAATCTCATTAAAACGCTGCGCATCTGGATTGGTAACAGGATCCTTATCGTAAATGCCATCTACCTTGGTAGCCTTCATAAGCACCTCTGCATCAATCTCACAGGCGCGAAGAGCTGCAGCGGTGTCCGTTGTAAAGTATGGATTACCAGTACCTGCCGCAAAAATAACAATACGGCCCTTTTCAAGATGGCGAATAGCACGACGACGAATATAGCCTTCTGCTACTTCATGCATCTCAATAGCAGTCATGACACGGCACATCATACCATTGCGCTCAAAACAATCCTGTAAAGCTAAACTGTTCATAACAGTAGCAAGCATACCCATACTATCTGCCTGAGCACGATCCATACCAGATGCTGCGCCTGCAAGACCACGGAAAATATTGCCGCCACCAACAACAATAGCAACTTGGATGCCATGATCGTATGCTGGTTTAATCTCTTGAGCCAAACGGTCCAGTACTTCTGCCTGGATGCCATACTCGCCAGACCCCATAAGAGCCTCACCAGACAGCTTGAGTAATACACGCTTGTACTTGTAATCGGACAAAGCCTACGACCTCCTTGATTTGTGATAGTCGGCCGAAGTGGTGTCACAAAAGTGTTTACAACGACCCTATTAATTTTAACCAAAGCACTTGAGGTAAGAAACAACGCAGTTGGTAAGCGGATACTTTACATAGAAAAAGAGCCGACATCAAAGACGCCGGCTCTCTAATACATACCTGAGAAAACTTAGTCCTCATCACCAAAGGCAAAGCGCTCAAAAGCAGCTACCTTGATTTCATCGCCACAAGACTTGGAGACCTTCTCAGCAAGCTGAGAAACGGTTACGGAGCCATCCTTAATGAAGTCCTGCTCAGTAAGGACATTCTCCTTATAAAACTTTTCAAGCTTGCCCTCTGCCATGCGCTCCTGAATTGCTTCAGGCTTGCCAGACTCTGCAGCCTGTGCCATATAAATTGCTTTCTCACGAGCAACAACATCAGCATCTACATCCTCACGGCGTGCAGCGGCAGGATTAGCAGCAGCTACCTGCATTGCTACATCGTGAGCAAATGTCTTGAACTCATCATGTTGAGCAGTTGCATCATTGTTGAAAGTAAAGGTTACAATGTCACCCAACTTACCACCAAGGTGAATGTAGCTTGCAAGCGCACCAGACTCAACGCTAATGTACTTGAAGCGATTGACCTTCATGTTCTCACCGATAACATGAATCATCTCGGTAAGCTCAGCCTCAACAGTGGAACCATCAAGCTCAAGAGCCTTAAGAGCATCTACATCTGCAGGATTGTGCTCTGCAACAGCCTGAGCAAGCTTAGCTGCAAAACCAGTGAACTTGGGGTTGGTGCCTACAAAGTCAGTCTCGCAGGTAAGCTCGAGAAGTGCACCAGTTTTTCCATCTTCAGAAATATAAGCAGCAATGGTGCCTTCGTTTGTGTCACGACCAGCGCGCTTAACAGCCTTAGCAACACCCATCTTACGAAGAACGTCTACTGCCTTCTCAAGATCGCCATCAGCCTCTACAAGCGCTTTCTTGCACTCCATCATAGGAGAGTCGGTCATCTCACGAAGCTGCTTTACGAGAGCTGCAGTAATAGTAGCCATGTAAATCCCCTCCTTTGGGGTAAAGAATAATTAAACAAGTGCCAGCTTAGAGAAGTAAAAACTACTCAGCAACAGGTGCCGCCTCAGCCATCTCTGCCTCAGAAATCTGCTCTTTGCCAGAACCAGCAAGAACAGCATCTGCCATGAGTTCGCACATAAGAGATACGGAGCGGATAGCATCATCATTAGCAGGAATACCATAATCAATCACATCAGGATCAGAATTGGTATCCAAAAGGCCAACAACAGGAATGTGAAGACGATTTGCCTCGCGAACAGCCAGCTCTTCGCGCTTGGTGTCTACTACAAAAATGGCCTGAGGTACAGCCTTCATATCACGAACGCCACCGAGGTTGCGCTGAAGCTTATCGAGCTCTTTACCAAGAACAGCCTGCTCCTTCTTAGGAAGGGTAGCCATACGACCATCCTCTACCATAGCCTCAAGCTCTTCCATGCGATCGATACGAGAGCGCATGGTCACAAAGTTGGTAAGCATGCCGCCGAGCCAACGCTGGTTAATGTAAGGCATGTTGCAGCGAGCAGCCTGTGTAGCGATAGGCTCTTGAGCCTGCTTCTTGGTACCAACAAACAATACGTTGCCACCCTTAGCAGCAATGCCCTTGAGGAAGGTATATGCCTTATCGGCATCAACAATAGTCTGCTTAAGGTCAAGAATATAAATGTCATTGCGCTCACCAAAGATGAATGGCTTCATCTTAGGGTTCCAACGACGAGTCTGATGACCGTAGTGGCAACCAGCCTCAAGCAGTGTCTTAATGCTAATCTTTGCAGCCATAGTAAAACCTCCAGTTTGGTTTGCCTCCGTGTGGTATCAACCCTATTTAACCACCCAAAACCTGGCTTAGTCTTGGGCACCATGGCAACTAGGTAGCCACACGTGTGTAATAGATAGTTGTGCCTTTTACACAACCTGATGAAGTATAGCAGCTAATGACCTATTTAGAAAGCACGACTTTTGTGCACATAAACCCACCGTATCATGGGTAATTCACATAAGCTTATCCGCGTGGATGCGCCTGTTTTGTAGCTTCTTTTAATCGAGATACCGATATATGCGTATAAATCTGTGTTGTAGACAGGCTTTCGTGCCCAAGAAGCTCTTGAACGCTCCGTAGGTCTGCTCCTCCATCCAACATAACCGTTGCAAAGGTATGCCTCATAGCATGTGGGGTAAGTGTTGGGTCTAACCCTGCTTGTGCAATGCGTTTCTCAAAAACCTTTCGTAATGCCGCAGCAGACATTGCATTGCCTCGTATAGAGATAAACAATGTATGAGAAACAGGCAAAGTGGCTGAGGCTTTAGCCACAAGTTGTGGGCGCGCTGTTTCTACATACGTTTTTACAGCGATAAGTGCGTGGCTGTACAGCGGTACTATTCGCTGCTTAGAACCTTTTCCAAAAAGCGTCAGCTGACGTTGCGTAAAATCAACATCAGCAACAGAAAGATTTGCTATTTCAGAAATGCGCGCACCACTCGCATACAACAGCTCAAGAAATGCTGCATCACGAACAGATTCTACATCCGTGCCTTCGCAGGTTTTAAAAAGACGAACTACCTCTGCATGTGACATAACATGGGGCAACGTCTTAGGAATCTTAGGGCTTGCCATAGCACTCATAGCATTTGTTTGTATGGCACCTTCACGCACAAGCCACTTATACAAAGAGCGAAGTGCCGAAAGATGACGGTTAATAGTTCTTTCAGAATATCCAGCACGCGTTAAATCAAGCAGATAGCTGCGCAATTCTCTGTGGCTTATCGTAAGCGGATTTACTGCTTCACGCTCTGTCCAATCTGCAAAAGCTTGCAAATCTGTGGTATATCCACGTAAGGTATTACTCGATAGATTTCTTATTGCACCGTCATAGGCAATAAAGTCTTTGATGTATGTTCTAAATTGTTCTTGAGAAGCACCGCGAGCTTGAGTATCCATATCAGACATACCAATTAGTCCTCAAGCTTGGGAAGTATGTTCTTACCAATGCCCTCAAAAAACAAATCAGACCGAGAAGAGATATAGGCATGCAAGTCATTTGTGGCACGTGCAGCGTAAGCAACATATCGCTCTTTTTTACTACGAATATGCTGGTCAAGTGGCCTAATAATACCAAAGTTAACATGCATGGGCTGATAGTCTTCCGTTTGGGGATTGGTTGCATAAGCCACAAGTGAGCCAAACGCACCAGTATCAGGGAGCTGAACTCGACTTGTTTCCGACAGGTCAGCAACGGTATTAAGCGCTGCAAGCATGCCAGAAGCAATCGCTTCAACATAGCCTTCAGTTCCTGTGATTTGGCCGGCAAAACGCGTTTGAGTGCCAGGCAATGCAAAGCTTGCATCAAGCACATGGGGGCTATCTAAGAATGAATTACGATGCATCACACCATAACGAAAGAACTCTGCATGCTCCAAGCCTGGAATCATGCAAAAGACACGCTTTTGTTCTCCCCACGTAAGATTGGTTTGGAAACCCACAAGATTATACGAAGTACCTTCCTTGTTCTCTGGACGTAGCTGAACTGCCGCCCAAGGACGCTTGCCCGTTCGAGGATCAGTTAGGCCCACAGGCTTCATGGTGCCAAAACGCAATGAATCTCTCCCTGTACGAGCAATTTCTTCTACTGGCTGGCAAGCATTAAATAAATCAGACTGATCAAAGTCCTTGGAAATAGCACGTTTTGCTTTAAGCAATTCATCGATAAAAGCATCGTACTCTTGCTTATTTAGTGGACAGTTGAGGTAATCACCTGTACCAGATGTCCCATATCGCGACTGTTCAAAAATAATTTCTCTATTAAGGGAGTTAGTATCAACAATAGGTGCAGCGGCATCATAAAATGAACTGCCCCCGCTTCCTACGCGTGCCGTAATAGCAGCAAAAAGTTCTTCTGAACATAAGGGCCCGGCAGCAATCACACAAGGTCCTTCAGGAATAGAGCGGACCTCTTCACGAAAGACGCGAATGTTTGGGTTGGATTCAATTGCCTGGGTTACAAGATTAGAAAACACATCTCGGTCAACTGCAAGCGCTGCACCCGCTGGAACCGATGCCTGAACAGCAAAGCGCATAAGCTCTGAACCCATATACAAAAGCTCATGTTTGAGCAAACCCGCTGCACTTGCTTCACGCATGGATTTAAGTGAATTAGAGCAGACAAGCTCCGCGAGTTTATCGCTATGATGGGCTGGAGAAGAAGTTTGGGGACGCTGCTCATAAAGGTGCACTGATATACCACGCCGAGCCAGCTGCAAAGCACACTCGCTGCCTGCTAATCCTCCGCCAACAACGGTAACAACCTGGGTATTTGACATTACATTCACTCACAAAACCTATCTATGCGTCAAAACAGTACGTAGATAAGTATGACTGTTCTGAAGCCGAATAACGACCATCAGGAAGTCTTTTTACAAGACGTTTTGCCTCATACTCCGAAAGAGTGCGAATTATCGTCAGAATGTTCTTATCCAGACGCAATGCCAGCTCATCGGGGCGCATAGGATTAGCCACAAGCGCTTCAAGAATCCTTCCCCGCACAGGAGAATCTCCAGACGATATAAGTCTGCTCTTTCCAAAATCAATCGAAATAAGTGTCTCCAGTGAAACCTCATCAGAAATTATAGCCGAATTAAGCTCAATAAGACGATTGGTCCCACGTGACTGCGGCGAGAAGATTGAACCAGGAGCTGCATATACATTCTTTGATAACTCGTGCGCCGTTTGTGCAGTGCTAAAAGTGCCCGAAGGCATACCTGCTTCTGTAACAATCAAACTAGTACATAACCCTGCAATAATCTGATTGCGCTTGGGAAATGCATAGCGTCTAGGAGCTTGATGCCAAGG
This sequence comes from Atopobium sp., assembly GCF_034113385.1. Classification (NCBI taxonomy): domain Bacteria; kingdom Bacillati; phylum Actinomycetota; class Coriobacteriia; order Coriobacteriales; family Atopobiaceae; genus Atopobium; species Atopobium sp. The sequence continues at coordinate 13,674 of NZ_JAXEXL010000025.1, forward strand.
CTCACAGGAAACTATAACTCCTCTGCCAGATTGCGCTGCAGAAAATATATCCTCAGAACTGCGTGGATATACCACATCTGCTCCGCAACCAGATACGATTATGATCTCCCCGCCAGCATCAAGAGCTGCCTTGCCTGCAGCATAATCTACACCCATGGCTCCACCAGACACAACCACAATACCGCTTTGAGCGGCAATACGGCCTGCCATTTGAGCTACCGCTATGCCGTATGGCGTTGCATGGCGCGCGCCAATAATGGCAAGTGAAGGTTTATACAGTATGTCCAAACAGCCAAGCGTATACATACGTTTGTACGACGCGTCTAAAAACTGTAAACACTGAGGCCATCGTTGGTCTTCTCTACCAAATTCTGCAGAACTTACGTGCTTAGTCATGTGGCATCACGCATCCTGTATGCCACTGCCTCGATGACGTCATCACCGTTAACACAAGCTCGTTGATCTATGTCTGCAATAGTACGTGCTAAAGAAATAGTACGAGCAATGGCACGTCCTCCTAAGCTATACGAATCAGAAAATGCCTCCAGCGCATGACGTGCTTCTGCCGAGAAGGACTTAAAATCATCTAATTGTGCATCTGTTTTACAAGCAACTTTCTGTTTTACAGTTGTTGTCAGACGATCTTGTCTAAAAGCAATTCCATCTAAAACAAGCTCTCTCATCTCTTTTGTAGATAAACCAGACTGTTGCCCTAAAACCTGAGCAGCCGATGGACGGGGAACATCTACATGCAAATCAATTCGATCCATGAGAGGACCTCCTAGTTTGCCTAAGTACTTATCGACAGCTGGCTTGGAACAACGACACACATGACCAGGGTCACCAAAGTAGCCGCAAGGACAGGGGTTAGCAGCAGCTATCAGTAAAAAGTCACATGGGAATTCATATACGCCATCAGCACGGACTAGTCGTACCACTTTATGTTCTATAGGCTGGCGCAACACCTGGAGCGTATTGGAAGCAAACTCTGGAATCTCATCCAAAAAGAGTACGCCTTTGTGGGCTAAAGAGATCTCACCAGGCATAACCGGCCTTCCACCACCAATCATCCCCGCAATGGAAATGGAATGATGTGGTGCTCTAAATGTAGGAATACCTTGCGCTACCCGCTGTGCCGATAATCCCGCAACAGAATGAATGAGCACAGATTCTTGTATTTGCTCCATGGTTAGCGGTGGCAAAATACTTGGAAGGCAACGAGCAAGCATGGTCTTTCCCACGCCAGGTGGTCCAACCATAAGGAGTCCGTGTTTGCCTACTGCAGAAATTATAAGTGCACGTTTTACTAGTTCCTGTCCATATATTTGGCTATAATCCCCTACCTCATCCAGATAAGAAGTGCTCAAGCTACCAGCAGACATATGCAGATTTACTAGGTCCTTAACACCAGTACAGACGCGTAAATCTGCCAAGGAGCGAATATTCCATCCACGAGAACTTGTTTGCAAAGCACCACACAAATTCAAACCATGCGTTTGACAATAACGCTCATACGCAGCCTCTCCCCTCACTGGACAAACGGCGCCATCCAGTGAAAGCTCCCCCATAACAAGATATTCATCAAAAACAGAAGCACAAATTTGCTGAGTTGCACAAAGAATTGCAACAGCTATAGGTAAATCCAGCCCACTTCCTGTTTTTCTTATTTCACTAGGAGATAGATTAACCGTCACATGAAGACGTGGAACCGTAAAGCCAGCTGCACGCAGGGCACATCGTATGCGTGAACGGGCTTCCAACACCGCAGCATCGGGCATGCCAACAATGGTTAGGCCGGGAATACCACCAGATACGCCAACTTCAACCTCTATAGGAATTGCTTGAATACCTCGTAAAATTGCCGCATGAATTGCCGTTGCCATTACTGCTCATCCACTTCAAATGCACCAATCATGTGGTGAATGCGCGCAAGGTCTTCACTCATAATCTGAACGGAAATGACATCAAAACGTACGGGTCCAGCACAGTCAAAACAGGTTTCAAACGCCTTTGCTGCTTTTGCATAGCGTCGCTGTTTGCGCTCATCAACGGCATACTCAGGGTAATTATCTGCGTCTTCTTTATGCAAGCAGACACGAGTCTTTACTTCAATAAGGACGGTCTCATTTAGATTATTCGTATTACAGGTATCGTTTTGATTGCTATCCGCAATAATGTCAATTTCCACTCCTGCAATTTTAAAATTTGTGGCACGGATTGCATATCCTCGCTTAGCAAGGTATTGCCTAGCAATATTCTCGCCCTCGCATCCAATTTCTGCAGATGAGTATTGTGCAATGGGCTTGCTATACATCCGACCGCCCGTTTTTGCTTGTTTATCTGACGCATTATGTTGCATGCTACCTCCCTTAGATACAGAACTATGGGCAAAGCATGACAAAGACGTCTTACACAAACCAAACACGCAAAAACAAAAATCTAACTCTTGTGGCCTTAGCCTCTAACTTGTTCGTTTGTAAAACCGCCCACAGGATAAGTCACGGTACAACAGCAAACAAGCCCAGGTCGTTAAAACAGCGGTGGTGTCTCTAAAAAGTTGCTACAAAATGAGCTGCGATGGATAGGACAAAGACCTTTTTCTTTAATAGCAGCAATATGCTCTGCAGAGGCATATCCCTTAGACTCCGCAAAATGATAGCCAGGGTATTCTGCGTCATAGGCAACCATTAATGCATCTCGTGTTACTTTTGCAACAATAGAGGCAGCAGCAATGCAAGCAATCGTAGCGTCACCTTTAACTACACAACGCTCTTTAGGATGAACGTGTACGGGATTGCCATCAATCAAAACGGCATCTGGCTCTACACCAGCATCTGTAATTGCATGAGCCATAGCCATGCGAAGTGCAGAAGCCATACCCACAGCATCAATAGAAGCAGGTTCTATATGCGCAATACCAACTGCTTGCGCATGTTGGGCTATTTGTGCCGCAAGAGCTTCTCTGCGAGCAGGCGTAAGTTGCTTGGAATCATTAATACCCCAAATGATTGGCTCTTTGGGCAGCGCCACAGCACATACCGTAAGCGGCCCTGCCACTGCTCCACGGCCTACCTCATCTATGCCCAACACAATGCCCTCTGTGCCAAGTTCTTGCATCTTTTGATACATGCCTCGCACGCGTTCACGCTCAGAAACTTCCTTCTCATGGCGACGCGATGCAAGAGCAACAGCGCGCTTAACCTGTGCACGAGGGTCTTCGCTGTAACGTTGAACTAACGCTGGAATCTCATCAAAGGAAGCATCCGATAAAAGCGCACAAATCTCGCGCGCGGTACCTGGACGTATTTGACCGTATTCAGCCATAAGAACTCCCCTTACTGACCTGTACACCTCGTACAGGATACCTCATTGCACAGGCAATAAAAAAGCCGTCCCCAAAGGAACGGCTTCATAGATAACGTACTATGCGACCTAGCGCTTCTCGCGAATACGAGCAGCCTTACCAACACGATCACGCAGGTAGTAAAGCTTGGCACGACGAACGTCACCATGGCGCACAACCTCAAGCTTAGCAATCTTAGGGCTATGTACAGGGAACGTACGCTCTACGCCAACACCAAAGCTGAGCTTACGAACGGTAAAGGTCTCACGAGCACCAGCGCCAGAAAGACGAATAATATCGCCCTGGAATACCTGTACACGCTCACGATCGCCTTCCTTAATGCGATAGTGAACCTTTACGTTGTCACCAACCTGCAGCGTAGGAATATCCTCACGAATCTGCTGGCGCTCAATAGCACGAATGTAATCCATTAGAATCCTCATCTCTAGAGGTGCCGGCGCATCTGCGGACGACACATAGCTTTACACACAGGTGTTTAGTATATCTAAGCAACCTCGCGGTGCAAGCGATAATTGCATTTTAGCAGTTATATGCAAAAACCCACCACAACACCTAACGCCTCCTTGGGTGAAGCATATCCGTATGGATAGCCTGTGGGAAGCACGTTATAAAAATAGCGATGTTCCAAACCCTCATACACAAAGAAAAAGGCAGAACGATACCACCAGGCAGATTTCTCACCTTGGAAGTTTTTTGTCAGGGTTCCTGATGAGTCAGAATGAGGGGTGATTCCCTCAGTTACATACCGCTCATACTGCATGCCTTCTGCATTGACCACATCATCAAGATAGGCAAACTGATTGCCATACTCATGAGCAAACCAATCAATCTTGCCGCATACTTCGGTTGCCGATAAAAGCCACAGCTTGTCATCAGTTGTGCTTACTGCAGATGCATCACGAGCATTACCTGCATTGTTAGTTGCTTTTTTAACAGGCACAAGTACAGATTGAAGCTCGTAAGGAAGCTGAGACAGCTCAGTAGAAGCAAGCCAGCTGCGCATCTGCGATGCTTCCCAACCGCCAGCATTATCGCCATTGCTATTCATGCTCTGCTGACCAAGTGCTTGTTTAGTTACAAAAGTTAAGCCTGCTTTGCCCGA
>NZ_JAXEXL010000026.1:0-14943 GCF_034113385.1 Atopobium sp.
AGACCCGGTTAGTTGAAGTACCAGGTCTCTCTTTTTGCGTTCCCCTATTCGTTGCCTTATTGAGCGCAGCTTTACTCCATAATAGGGATATGAATAAAATCAGGTAAACCATGTATGAGCAGGAACACCCACCACGGTAAGGCTTGCAGGCACGTCTTTTACCACAACGGCGCCAGCGCCAATTTTGGCGTTATCCCCTACAGTAATCCCACCAAGCACAACTGCATTGGCACCAACCAGCACACCATTCCCGAGCTTTGGATGACGTCTTCCCGCTTGCTGCGGATTGCTTGCACCAAGCGTCACGCCCTGGTAAATCAAAACATCGTTACCGATAATAACTGTTGAACCAATAACAATTCCCATGCCATGGTCAATGATAGTACGCCTACCAAACTGTGCGGCAGGATGGATTTCTATCCCCGTCACCCTGCGCGTACGTTTTGCAAGCATGCACGCAAGAAATGCATGCCCGCTTTTCCATAACGCATGTTCAATCCTATGACCCATTACTGCCCTAAAACCTGCAGAGAATAGCACCGTCTCTAGCTTGGAGCGTGTAGAGGGATCATATGCTAAAAAGGCATCAAGATCCTCTTTGATAAGCTGTACCAATGAGGACGGTGCCCGCGTGCTGTTGCGAGCAGAAGCTGCAAAGTCCATGGGTTTCTCGGTAGAAGAGAAAAGAGAAAAGGGGCTCTTAAATGGTAAAGTCATACGAGCCTCTTAGAGTTCCATGGACAGATAGCGCTCACCCGTATCGGGAAGCACTGTCACGATGGTTTTGCCCGCAAGCTCTGGGCGTAAAGAGAGCCGAGCTGCCACTGTAACAGCTGCGCCAGATGAAATGCCTACCAATAGGCCCGCCTCTGCCAGGGATTTTTTAGTTGCAATGGCATCAGAGGAAGTTACTGTAAGAACCTCATCAATAAGGCTTGCATTGTAGTTTTGGGGAATAAAGCCAGCGCCAATACCTTGAATCTTGTGGGGACCAGGTTTACCACCAGAAAGCACGGGGGATTCTGCAGGTTCTACTGCAAAGGCGCGTAGCTGGGGGTTTTGCTCTTTAAGGTACTGAGCACTGCCAGAAATAGTTCCACCAGTACCAACACCAGCCACCAGCACATCTACCTTGCCTTCAGTATCAAACCAGATTTCTGGACCGGTGGTAAGGTAATGTGCGCGAGGATTTGCAGGATTATCAAATTGCCCAAGCATCACCGAGTTGGGTATGGTTTGTTGCAGATCATACGCTTTTGCAAGAGCACCTTTCATGCCATCGGCGCCAGGGGTAAGCACGATTTTGGCTCCATATGATGCTGCGAGTTTACGACGCTCAATGGACATAGTCTCTGGCATGACCAAAACCATATGATAGCCTCGAGCTGCCGCAATCATTGCCAGACCAACACCCGTATTGCCTGAAGTTGGCTCAATAATGGTGCCACCTGCTGCAAGAGAACCGTCCTTCTCGGCTGCATCAACCATGAACTTTGCCACGCGATCCTTAACGGAGCCACCAGGATTGGTAGCCTCGTATTTTGCAAGAATACGTGCCTTGCCCGAACCAAACTCAGAAATATCTATAAGAGGTGTTTTGCCCACAAGGGCCTCAACGTGTTGCGCAATCTTCATAATCGCTCCTTCCTATGGGGCTCTCCAACCCCGTCTGGTTGCAAGGATGACGCGCCTCTCGCGTTCGCTTGCCGTTTTAGTATGGCACTTTTATTCCCACTAAGTTGGTATGATTTAAAAAAGATGAGAAAGAATGTTCAAAACAAACTATGTTCACATACGCTAAGATGCGCAAGCAGCCCTTGGCGTATTGCTCTGCATACTAGCGAGTCAGTCTCTTTAGGTAATCGAATTTTAAATAGAATTACGAAGTGAAGTCTCATTTTATAGATGAGTATGAGAAACTTTTTTGGTATATGTGAGCGTAAAGCGAGTCATCAAAAGTCTAACTCAGTCGTTCTATCGGAGGCATGTATGCAACTTGGTTTTGACAACAACCAGTACCTATCTATGCAGGCAGAACGTATTAGAGATCGCATTACGCATTTTGGTGGCAAGCTGTATTTGGAATTTGGTGGCAAGCTGTTTGATGATTACCATGCATCACGCGTACTACCAGGTTTTGCCCCCGATTCTAAAGCTCGCATGCTGGCTACCTTGGCACATGAGGCAGAGGTTCTCTTTGCCATTAACGCTAACGATATTGAGCATGGCAAACGTCGCAGTGATATTGGCATTAGCTATGCAGAAGATGTTTTGCGCCTGATGGACGTCTTTCGTACCATGGGCTTAGCCATTGGTGGCGTAGTTATTACACAATGGTCTGGACAACAAAAGGCAGAGCAGTACAAAGTAATGCTCGAAAACATGGGTATTGCTGTCTATAGGCACTACCCTATTCCCGAATATCCAGCCAACGTAGATCTCATTGCCAGTGATGAAGGTTTTGGTAAGGATGAATTTGCAAAAACCACGCACCCACTGGTAGTAGTTACAGCCCCTGGTCCTGGTTCTGGCAAGCTGGCTGTGTGCCTTTCTCAGTTGTATAACGAGCATAAGCACGGTACCAATGCGGGCTATGCTAAGTTTGAAACCTTCCCTGTATGGAATCTCCCTTTGGCACACCCAGTTAATGTTGCTTATGAGGCTGCCACTTTGGATTTGGGTGATAACAACATTATTGACCCCTTCCACCTTGAGGCGCACGGTGAGGTAACAGTTAACTACAACCGTGACGTAGAAACATTCCCCGTGCTTAAAACCATTATGGAACGCATTTTAGGCACCTGCCCCTACTCTTCTCCCACGGACATGGGCGTTAATATGGTGGGCTACTGTATCAGTGATGACGAGGTGTGCCGTACTGCTGCAAAGAATGAAATTGTACGTCGTTATTTTCATTGCGCCGAGAAGATCGAGCGTACAGGCGTAGGCACTTCTCAGCTGGATAAAGCTCGTTTACTTATGAAAGAAGTGGGTGTAGATGAGAACTTCTCGCCTGCTCATAGCGTTGCTTTACAAAAAGCTGCCGAGACAAACGCACCCGCTGGAGCCATGGTCTTGCCTGATGGCACCATCGTAACGGGCAAGACATCCTCTTTGCTAGGCGCCGCTTCTTCTTTGCTGCTCAACGCTTTAAAACGCGTTGCAGGTGTAGATAAGGACACGTATGTAGTAAGCAATGAAGCCCTTGCTCCTATTGGTCGCCTAAAGACTGAGCATCTGCATAGCCACAACCCTCGCCTGCATTCAGATGAGACACTCATTGCGCTTTCCATTAGCTCTGCCACCAACACAGAGGCCAAGCGCGTTATTGAGGCTACCAGCAAGCTCTACGGTTGTGATGCATACTTCTCTGTCATTATTTCTAGCACCGATGAGCGCGTATACAGGCAGTTGGGCATCAATGTATGCTGTGAGCCTCGGTTTGAGAGCGGTACGTATTACCACAAATAAGCGGCTTGTCACAATTGAACTCTGTTTTGTTGTGGAGTTTGGCGCTGTTTTAGCTGCCAACAAAGCTGGCAGCTAAAACAAACGCGCCGGTCAAACAGACCAGCGCGCATTCATGGCGCTTCTCGATAAGAACTTCTCGATAGCCTTAAGCTCTCAAACCTGAGCGCTTATCGATCAACCTCTTTTGCTAGTTTGTTGCATAACACAATGCATCCCAGAGCACTCAGTGCAAGCACACAGCCCATTGCTATGAAGGGTGCCTTCTGGCCCATAATGTTTCCACCCAGGGTGGCAAACACAACAATAATAGAAAGCACAAGCACCATGCCTAAGTTGTTACGTTGACCAATCGCCTGAGCAGGAACATTTGCTGCCATAGCGCTGTTGTAACCATAAAATACGCTTAGGACACCAAGTACCAAACTTGCAGCAGTTCCCACGGGAGTACTGAGGTGAACAAACCCTCCCACCAAACCAAACACCACTGCTGCCAAACCAAGGCCAAGCAACACAAGGCACGAAATCTTAAATTGCCTTTGCAAACTAGACATGCACTTCTCCTTATCTGTGCGCGGCACTACAGCGCCATGCGATAAATAGCCAAAAAGTCTTGTTCATATAAACGCTTTGCCGAACCCTTAGAACCACCGTTTACTTGAGCGCACTGATGAGCCATTTCTTGCAACTGCGCATCAGTTGGTGTTATTCCCAACTCGCGCATAGTTGTTGGCATCCCAATGCAATGAAAATAATCCTCCATGGAACAAATACCTGCAAGAGCAATATCCTCCTCAGACAACGTGGTGTCTGAAATAAGCATCACATTACGCGCAAATCGCACAAAACGATCCAAGCAATCCTTGTAAACGTAGCGCGCCCAACTGCCCCAAATAGCAGCCAAACCAGCACCATGAGCAACATCAAACATGCCACTCATCTGATGCTCAAGATTATGAGAAACAAAATCTCCGCCATCACCACCGCAGCCGGTAAGACCATTGTGTGATAGCGAACCCGCCCACATAAGCTCGGCACGTGCATCGTAGTTATACGGATCAGAAGCCACAATAATACCAGCATCCAATACGGTACGCATAAGACCTTCTGCAAGGGAATCTGTAAGCTCCATGGTTGGGCCATTGGTAAAATAGCGCTCCATTGTATGCATAAGGATGTCTGTCGTTCCGCATGCCGTTTGATACGCAGGCAAGGTGTACAACAGCTCGGGATTCATAATGGCAAATACGGGTCTCGAGAAATTCGTGTTGCAGCTACGTTTATCTTTACAAGCATCATCTGTAATAACGGAACTGCTTGACATCTCTGAGCCTGAAGCACTTATCGTAAGAATGACACCAATGGGTAAACAGGCTGTAGGCTTACGGGTGCGTAAGTAAAAATCCCACACGTCCCCTTCATTGGCAACGCCATAGCCAATGGCTTTAGCGGAATCAATAACAGAGCCGCCACCCAACGCCACAATAAAGTCCACCTTGTTGTTGCGCGCCAGCTCAATACCCTCGCGTACCAGTGATAGTCGTGGATTGGGCACCACGCCGCCAAGCTCTACAAACGCAATACCTGCCTCAGATAAAGATTGCTTAGCTCGATCAAGCACGCCCGTACGTTGTACGCTACCAGACCCATAATGCAACAGCACGGTATGCGCACCAGCAGCAGCTACAAGTGCGCCGAGCTTCTCTTCAGAATGACGACCAAATACTACGCGCGTAGGCGTGTAGTAGACAAAATCGTTCATGGGGCCTCCTTGCTTTGGTACTCCTATTATCACTCACCACACGGCGTTACCGTAAGCCAAATACAAGTAGTATTTTGCGTTCCATTTCCCTTACTATGTTGTTCTAGTAGTACGTTATCTGTACACCCCACACACAAGGTTCTAACCATGAAAACCATCCTCATGATTGCCACGGGCGGCACCATTGCTTCCACCGGTCAACCTGGTGAGCTGACCCCCACGCTTTCCGGGCGTGAGCTCGTACACAAGCTCGTACAAGAGGTTCCTTTACTTGATGGTCTGTGCAACCTAGACTACGTGCAGCCCATGAATATTGACAGCACCAACATGCGCCCCCGTAATTGGCTAGAAATTGCCTCACATATTGAGAAAAACTACGATGCGTACGACGGTTTTGTCGTACTGCACGGTACAGATACCATGGCCTATACCGCAGCCGCATTATCCTATCTTATTCAAGACTCGCCTAAGCCCATTGTGCTTACGGGGTCTCAACAACCCATGGGCAATCCCTTTACCGATGCCAAACTCAACATGTATCAGTCTTTGCTATACGCCTGCGACGAGGCATCGCATGATGTATCTATCGTGTTTAGCGGGCAAGTAATTTGTGGTACCCGCGCACACAAACAGCGCACCATGAGTTTTAATGCATTTACAAGCATGAACTTCCCAGCCATAGCAGTCATTCGCAATAACAAAATCATTCGCACTTCCGCGCGAGCTGCTCATAGTGAAACCTGCAAATCCGCTGCACATCCACGCTTTTATCGCCAATTGGACGAGAAGGCCCTTGTGCTTAAGCTTACTCCCGAGCTTAATCCATCCATCTTTGAGCTGCTCAAGCGCGATTACTCCGCCGTCATTCTAGAAACCTTTGGTATTGGTGGCATTCCAGAACATGCAGATGCTTCCTATGAGAAAGCCATTTTTGACTGGGTAGATTCTGGACGCACGCTGGTTATTACCACGCAGGTGGATGAGGAGGGCTTGGATTTAGGTGTGTATGAGGTAGGTCGTGCCTATGCCAATCATCCTGGCATTTTGCGAGGTGCAGACATGTCTACCGAGGCCTTAGTGGCAAAAACCATGTGGGTCCTTGGGCAAACAAGCAATCCGCAAGAGCGTGCGCAGCTGTTTTATACGCCCATCAATCACGATCGCATGGACGTGTAGCGCCTGTTTGTATGTTCATTAGACGAATACCCGCACGTATATGGCATTTAGTGGCAAAATCGACGTGTTTATATACTGCGTACCGTGCCATACGCTTTGTGCTTTTGCATTGCGCGTTTTGTGCGTGGGCGCGTGCGTGGGCACATGCGTGGACGCGTACGTAGACAAAACATGAACAAACACGACGAGGAGGTCACATGGCCGACGACATCCGCAAGGTTAACGTTTTTGGACACCTGCACCCCGATACCGATAGCATCTGTGCAGCTATTTCCTACGCGTATCTTAAGAATCAGATTGATAAGCCCATTTATGAGGCGCGTCGCTGCGGCGCCCTTAACCGAGAGACCGCTTGGGTTCTTAAGCACTTTGGCTTTAACGAGCCTCAGCTCATTACCACAGTCACGCCGCAAATCAAGGATGCTCAAATCCAGGCTGTTCCTGGCATTGCCGCAGACACCACTTTGGCAGAAGCTTGGACCGGCATGCGCGATAACAACGTCAGCTCTCTGTGCGTTGTCGATAAGGACGGCGAGCTCGAAGGTCTTATCGCCATCCGTGACATTGCTTTTGCAAATTTGGAGAGCCTGGAAGAGGACCGCGTCAACGCTATGAACATGCCCGTTTCTAGTCAGATGCGTCCCGCCGCAGACCTGTTGCACTTCTCGGTCAACACGGCAATCGATGATGCCAAGGAAATCATCACCACATCCAAGCATCGTTTCTTCCCCGTTTTGGACGAGAATGGCAAGTATGCTGGCATGGTCAGCTCGCCCGATTTGCTGAATCCCAGCAAAAAGCATGTCATTTTGGTTGACTTTAATGAGCGCAGCCAGGCCGTCGATGGCCTTGAGCAGGCTGAACTCATGGAGATTGTTGACCATCACCGCTTGGGCTCCATTGAAACCGATGGCCCCATTCGCATGCGTCTTGAGCCCGTGGGCTGCACCTGCACCATTTTGTATGGCATGTATCAGGAGAGCGGGGTAGAGATTCCCGCCAACATTGCAGGTCTCATGATGAGCGCCATCTTGTCTGACACCCTGTGCTTCCGCTCCCCCACCTGCACGCCTCGCGACATTGAAGCTGGCCGCGCCTTAGCTGCTATCTGCGGCGAGGATGTGGATGCCTACTCCGATGCCATGTTTGACGCCGGCGCAGACCTCACTGGTCGCACCGCTGAGGACGTTTTTGGTGGCGACTTCAAGGTGTTCTCGCGCGGCAAGGTGCGCTTTGGCGTTGGTCAGGCAAGCTTTATGACCGAGAATAGCCGCAAGGCTGCAGAGGCATTGGTTGGCCCATACCTCAAGGACGGCGCTGCCGCCAATGACATTCCACTGGTCTTCTATATGTTTACAGACGTTAAGTCCCAGACGTCTGAGCTGCTGTATTGGGGTGACAACGCAGAGGTCGTTATTGAGCAGGCCTTTGGCGTAAAGCCTGTTGATGGCATGGCTGTTTTGCCTGGCGTGGTAAGCCGCAAGAAGCAGGTCACACCACCTCTGATGTCCACACTTACTGACATGTTGGATTAACACCCACATGGCCTGCATAGCTCGCAGAGTCAGCATAGCCAGCATAAACTAAAGCTTGAGCTTAACGATAAGGGACTGATGCCAGAGAGACGCTCTGGAATCAGTCCCTTGATTTTAGCTCTGCTGCGCCCTTAGATTCTCTCCACAGTATCTTTAGTTCTTGATGCGTCGTGCCATTATTAAAATTAATAATGGCACGACGCAACGCGAGGTGAGCAATGCTCACCTCAAGTATCAAACAAAGTGATAAGTAGTATTTTATATACTGTGCACTGTACCGGATGTTATTTATTTCTTAGAACAAAGGTAAATCACCCGTAAGCGGATCTACCTGTTCTGGCAACAAAGGTTCAAGTGCCAGGCAGGTAAACGTTGGCTCACCATGAAACTCCGTAAGTCCCGCATCGCGCACTAAAGCGCACACAAACCCCTGCTCTTTGGCGCGTGCCGCAAGCTCAAGCAACTCTTCTTCAGAGTCCACATACACACAAACCTTGGCAACACCTGCCTCAAACCAAGCAGACAGTGGCGTTGGCTCTTGGGCGCCTTCGTCCAAATACACCCAGTTATCATGTGCAACACGCACTTGATCCAAGCGTTTCTCGCGAGCAAGCGCCATGAGGATGGCTTCCACGCAGGCATGACTGGCCTGAACTGCAATTTTTCCCTTGCGCATGTGTAAATCACGGCGCATAACAATCATTTGTTTGGACTTATAAGCCATAGAAACCCTACCTACCTGATACGTTAGTTGTGCTAGTCACGCGTAAGCTTGCGATGCAAGCGGTGAGGACGCGCCGCTTCTGCACCCAAACGAGCTACACGGTCCTTCTGATAATCCGCAAAGTTACCTTCAAACCAATGCCAGGTAGCAGGAGCTTCATCACTGCCTTCCCATGCAAGGATATGCGTACAAATACGGTCCATAAACCAACGGTCATGACTTGTAATAACCACACAACCTGGGAACTCAAGCAATGCTTCTTCCAGGCTTTCCAGAGTCTCGGTATCCAAATCATTGGTGGGCTCGTCCAAAAGGAGCAGATTACCGCCCTGCTTGAGGGTAAGCGCCAAATTAAGACGATTACGCTCGCCGCCAGATAGCACGCCCGCGCGCTTTTGCTGATCTGTTCCCTTAAAGCCAAACGCGCTTACATAGGCACGGCTGGGAATCTCTGTCTCGCCTACGCGAATTACATCATTGCCATCAGACACGACTTCCCACACGGTTTTATCGGCATCCAGACCCGTACGACCTTGATCAACGTAGGAAAGCTGAACTGTCTCGCCAACGGTAAGGGAGCCAGAAGTGGGCTGTTCAGCCCCTGTAATCATCTTAAAGAGCGTGGATTTACCTACACCATTGGGGCCAATCACGCCAACAATACCATTACGTGGCAGACTAAAGCTCAAATCCTCAATGAGCACGCGGTCACCAAAGGATTTGTGCAGGTGCTCAATTTCCAAAACCTTCGTGCCCAAGCGTGGACCCACGGGAATATGAATGTCCGTAAAGTCTACCTTAGTAGTACGACGAGCCTCGGCCTCCATCTGCTCATACGCAGCTAAACGAGCCTTGCTCTTTGCTTGACGAGCCTTCTGAGAAGAACGCACCCACTCCAGCTCAGACTTCATCTTACGAGCGCGCTTCTCATTTTGATGAGACTCCATCTCTAGACGATGCGCCTTGGTCTCTAGGTACGTGGAGTAGTTGCCCTCATAGGGATAGAGCGTTCCGCGGTCAACCTCGCAAATCCATTGGGCAACGTTATCCAAGAAATAGCGGTCATGAGTTACTGCCAAAACGGCACCCGGGTAGTTTTTAAGGAACTGTTCCAACCACAAGACAGACTCAGCATCCAAATGGTTGGTTGGCTCGTCCAAAAGAAGCAGGTCAGGCGCCTCAAGCAAGAGCTTGCACAACGCCACACGACGGCGCTCTCCGCCCGACAGATGAGCTACATTCTCATCTGCATCAGGACATTGCAGGGCATCCATGGCCTGAGAAAGCTGGCTATCTAAATCCCAACCATTAGCCGCATCAATCTGGTCCTGCAAGGTGCCCATCTCTGCCATAAGAGCATCAAAGTCTGCATCGGGGTCAGCCATGAGGTTGCCAATCTCATTAAAGCGATCAATCTTTGCCAGCAAATCTGCAAAAGCAAGCTCAATATTTTCTTTAACCGTCTTAGTGTCATCTAGCGGCGGCTCTTGCTCAAGCAGGCCAACGGTATAGCCTGCAGCCAAGCGGGCTTCTCCATTAGAAACATCCTCAGTACCTGCCATAATCTTAAGCAAGGTAGACTTTCCCATGCCATTTGGACCTACAACACCAATCTTGGCACCCGGGAAAAAGCCCATGGTTACGTCGTCCAGAATAGTTTTGCCATCGTAGGCCTTGCGGACCTTATACATCTGATAAATAAACTCTGCCATTGTGCTCTCCTCATCAAAGTAGCAAGCTTTGTATGCTCCAACTGTTCATCCACTGTGTCTGTTCTAGCAATGTCGCGCCTGAGGCGTGCGACGTAAATAATCACAAAATCGCAGTGCCGCCACGCTTAGATTATCCTGACCCCGATGAACCAAGCCTATTGTACGGTAGGCACGCTCCGCCAAAGGACGGATTGCCAACCGATACGGGTTTCTCTTTAAGATAAGCGCAGGCAAGATAGATAAGCCCAAGCCTGACTCTACCATAGACATAATGGTGTAATCATCCCAGGTAGAAAGCGCAGCTCGTAATTCAATATGAGCTTTTAAGAAAAGCGGCGTAATCTCATCTACGCCCTTACGCTCCAACAGCAAGAAGGGCTCTCGCGTAAGGTCTGCAATATTGACGGTAGATTTATGTGCCAAGCGGTGCTTTTCTGGAAGGACCGCCATCAGTTCATCCGTGCCTATGGGCTCAAACGTCAGCGATGGTTTTTGTGGACTATATGCCAAAAACCCAATATCAACGCGACCTTCATCTACCCATGCTTCAATTTCTGCATAATCACCCATGAGCAGCTCATAGTCTATGCCCGGGTAATCATCGCGAAAACGTTTAATAGCGCGCGGCAACCAATGCGTAGCCACGCTAGAAAACGTGCCAATACGAATACTACCCGTAAGCATTCCGGTAATGTTATCTACCTCTGCCTGAAGCAAACGCTGATCACTGCAGATTTGTTCAATACGTGGCAAAATACGCTGGCCATCTGGGGTTAAACGAGCACCATGCTTGCCACGTTCGAGCAAGCGAATACCCCACTCCTGCTCCAAATCATTAACCATACGGCTCACGCCAGACTGAGAGTATGCCAGCCTACGTGCCGCACGCGTAAAACTACCTTGTCGAGCAGTCTCTATAAACGCCTGGTATTTTGCAATGTTTTGCTCCATTGTGTCCCATCCCTTGCACACCCAACGGTCGCACGTGCACGTACTTTAACAATGCTATTTTGTCATACAATCCATGCAAAGTATTCGCTTTTCTTGAGCCTGTATAGGCACGACACTTAAAGTACGTTCTTTTACCTTTTGCCCATCATGGCGCCGCCCGCGTCGCACCCGCAAGGACTACTTATGTGCAACCCACGTAATAAATATCTGCTTGCCTTGCTCTTATTTGGCTCTAACGGCATTGTGGCTAGCGGCATTGCACTCAGTAGCAGCCAGATTGTACTGTTCCGCACCTTCTTTGGTGCACTGAGCCTGACAGCGCTGCTTTTTGCATCCAACCGCCAAGCCCTTACAGGAATTGACCGCAAAGAAATTGCCGCATTAGCTATTTCTGGTGCTGCATTGGGCATTGGCTGGCTCTTTTTGTTTGAGGCCTACACGTTAGTAGGCGTAGGTATTGCATCGTTGGCCTATTACTGTGGGCCAGTGCTTGTTATGGCGCTTTCTCCCCTCTTGTTTGGCGAGAAACTCACGCCGGCTCGCATAGCCGGTTTTTGCGCTGTTCTTATAGGGGCTGCACTGGTGGTATGCACCAATACGGGCGGCGCGCTTAATCCGTTTGGCCTGGCATTGGGCCTAGGCTCTGCTTGCATGTATGCTGTTATGGTTATTTTTTCTCGTAAGGCACCTTCTATTACTGGACTTGCCAATGCCTCCATCCAAATGAACGCAAGCTTTATTGTTGTGGGACTCTATAGCTTTATGCAGGTTATGGGCGGCATAAGCTTTGAGCTGCCTCATGATTGGGTATCTCTTGTGAGCGTTTTGGCTTTGGGGCTCATAAACACAGGTCTTGGTTGTTATTTATACTTTTCGTCCATTGCTAAGCTGCCTGTACAGCAGGTTGCGATATTAGGATACCTGGAGCCACTTTCTGCCGTCGTGTTTTCTGTGCTTGTACTGGGAGAGGCTATGACGCCTATGCGCGCATTAGGCGCCTTCCTTATTGTGGGAGGAGCTGCCGCAAGTGAACTCATGCGTAAGCCAGCTCAAACTACCACGTACATCTGCGAATGAACGCGGAGCAGGCATAACATCTTGATGCTGCCCCAATGTCTTTTGCATCCACACCGTGTTGTACCAATGGCCACCTTTATAGCCACAGTTTTCAAACGTGCCAATAACACGATACCCTCGCGATTCATGAAACTGCACTGACGTGGCTGGCACACATAAATCTGCCGCATCAGTACTGGTAGTTATGCAAGCATAGGCATTAAGTATGCCCATGCACTTGAGCGCATCTTCTAAGGCATCATACAAAAGCGTACCTACGCCCTGATGGCGCGCCTCTGGTGCAACGTAAATGGTAAGTTCTGCGCACCAATCATATGCGGCATAGCCATAGTAAGGGTGTGCGTAGGCATAACCAAGTATGCACGGCTCATTGGTAGCATCATTGTCTTTGACGGGTTTCTCGGCAAGCAAAAAAGGGAAACGAGACCCAAAACAAGAAATGCGACGTGCGTATTCCTCTACCGATGGAACCTCATACTCAAAGGTAATTGCTGTGTTTTTAACATAGGGAGCATATATTTGAAGCAGGGTCGCAGCATCTTTGGGCAGTGCCTGTCTCATACGAATATCATGCGGATTCATGTCCTTCTCCCCTCACGCCTGCATCACCTTTGCAGACAGTATATGCTTATGACACTGCGCTTCTGCTGGATAGCGCGGCTTGTAACACGTCCGATACCAACGCGCAGGAGAAACTCATGGCGCATGCTCATAACGTACAACAATCACCCTTTTTAGCCATCTTATCCCGTATGAAATACATTAATCGCTGGGCGCTCATGCGCAATTCTCGCGAGGAAAACCTGTCCGAGCATTCATTAGAGGTAGCGTTAATTGCCCACATGCTTGCTACGATTGCTTGTGTGCGTTATGGCCGTACTCTTGATGCAAATCGTGCGGCGGTCATTGCGCTGTTGCATGATTCATCCGAGATTATCACGGGAGATATGCCCACCCCCGTCAAATATGCCAACGGCCGCATCCACGATGCCTACAAGGATGTAGAAACGCTGGCAGAAGCGTCTCTTATCCACACCTTGCCAGAAGATTTGCGTGCCGTATATGCGCAGTATTATCAAGCGCAAGACGCTTCTGAAGATGAACGCTATATGCGTCATCTGGTTAAAGCTGCCGATAAAATCTCTGCGCTCATCAAATGTATTGAAGAAGCACAGGCGGGCAACACCGAGTTTGCTACCGCACAAAAATCGTGTCAGGCAGCCGTTAATCATATGGCCCGTGAACTACCTGAAGTTGCAGACTTTATAGCAGAGTTCTTGCCCTCATATGGCTCAACGCTTGATGAGCTGTTAAGCCTCTAAGGATGCTACATGCACGCACTACACGCACGCCTGCCCAAAAACTTTGTCCTTGAAGAGCGACTTGAGCGCTTTGGCGCATACATTGAGCCCGCGCCTTGGACACTTAAAGGCCATTGGGCTCAGGCATGCTATCCCTCATTGGGCATAGCACAGAGCTGCACCAAGCACTCCGCTGTGCAAGCTATGCAAGCCGTTCAAGAACCCCTGTGCTTTGACACAGTACATCTTGATTTAGGTTGTGGTAAGGGTGTGTTTACCTGCGATATTGCTGCGCAACATCCCAATATCTTATTTATAGGTATGGATTCTGAGCCTATTTGTATAGCCTATGCTGCGGCACACGCTCATGAGGCGCGGTTGCCCAACGTGCTTTTTGTTCCCGGTCATGCTGCAAAGCTCAACCAGTACTTCTCTGCCGGCGAGATTAGCCGTATATACCTTAACTTTCCCACGCCGTTTCCCCGCAAAAAAGAGTGCGCTCATCGTCTGACTCACGCTCACATGCTAGACAGCTATCGAGAAGTTCTTGCACCTGATGGAAGTATTCGTCTTAAAACTGACAGCATTCCTTTGTATCGCTTTAGCCTTACACAAATAGAACCTGCAGGTTATACGCTTAACTGGAAAAGTGATAACGTGCGAGAACTGCTCCCTCATGAACCCGCAACTGGGTATGAACTACGCCTTACTGCTCAAGGCGCTGCAGTTCATGGTTTTGAAATTGTGCCTGGTCCACGTCCTACTTCTATTGAACTACCTATGTCAATGAGTCTTGTGGACTACCTGCCAAAGGACTTATCTGAACTTACCTATATCCCCCATGGCATGGAGGGTACAGTTACTAATCTACGCAATAGGCAATTTCGCTCTAAAACTCGCTCTAAAAACAAGCGAAGCTGAAGTATTACCCCATATTCTCCTTGCGGTGTTGCTCTTCAATTTGCCTCTTAACTTCTTCTTCCCTTTTCTTTTCCCAAGCCTGAACTGCGTCATACCATTCATCTTTATTTGAACAGTAGTAATACCAGCCTGCTGGATAAGGACTAGGTGGAAATGTAGAAAATGACACTTCATTCCACCAGCGGAACCCGCAAGTAACTACACAAGGGATATTTTCTCCTTTGGTGGAGATAAAGTGATAGCGCGGGCAACCTTCTGTATCCTTATCTATATATTGAAGCTTATACTTCGTATTATGTATGTCATATCGAAAAAC
>NZ_JAXEXL010000027.1:0-43446 GCF_034113385.1 Atopobium sp.
TCGGCGTCTTCGCCACCTTCTCGTCCATGGCTCCTCCCATCAATAGCGTACGGATACGTACGGTTTATAGATTGAGAGTAAACGTACAAATCCGTACTGTCAATAGAATTGCGTACATTTGCGTACGCTGATAAGATGTGCTGGTACGTAATTCCAGGAGGAGGGCTCATGTCCGTAGGCGAGAACATAAGGCGGTACCGCAAGTCGCGCGGCATGACGCAGGCGCAGCTCGCCGAGGCGGTCGGCCTGACCGAGGGGGCCGTGCGCCACTACGAGAGCGGCATCCGCGCCGTGAAGCCCGAGCTGCTCGAGTCCATCTCCGCGGCGCTCGGCGTGTCCGTCAACGCCCTCAAGGATTACGGCGTCGAGACTGCGGGCGACCTCATGTCGCTGCTCGTGCGGCTCGAGGACTCCTTCGGCATCGTGCCCGCAGCCGACGGCACGGGCCTCTCCCTGAACCCCAAGGCGCCGCACGCGCCCAAAGCCGCGATGGCGATCGAACTGTGGGCAGAGAAGCGCGCGCAGCTCGAAAACGGCAAGATCGACGCCGACGAATACGAGGACTGGAAAGCCTCGCTGTAGCGGCTCTCCGCATTTCGCGATCAACGCAACCGAATCAGGACGGTGGACCAGGCGGCGAGCGCCGCTCGGGCCTGCGTAAGCTGAGTTTTTACTCCCCATTGCATGCCAAGGCATTTCCGGCGCACCTGGGGAGTAAATGACGCGGTGGCTTACACGGCGGCACGCGGCAGTACGCCGCGGCATTTCCCCTGGTTACTCCCGTTTTCATTGAGGCGGCGAGATTCTTTACTCCCCATTAACCACCTGGGAAAACGCTGTGAGAAGACCGCCGAAAAGCCTATTGAGTTCGATTTGAGTTTCACAGGCCCCGAAACGGCCCCGTTTGGCTCTCGGAGACAAAAATCGCGCGTCTACTCACTTGGGATGAATCCTTACTCCCGTTCCTCCGAATGCCGCACCGTGCCTTGCCGTCTTGAAACACGGGGGAGTAAATTGCGAAATCGCAGGTGAAAGGGAGTAAAACGACAAAGAAAAAGCCTCCGTCCCAACGCGGGAACGGAGGCTCGGTTATCGTATTTACTCACCAACATCGCTGGCGGCTTTGCCATGACTCTCGTACGAAACGAAACTCAGCGGCACAGTGCGGCACTCAAAAATGCAGGTCAGAACCCTATCAGCCTACTCCCACTCAATCGTTGCCGGTGGCTTAGGCGTAATGTCATACACTACGCGGTTCACGCCTTCTACCTCGCTCACCACACGGCCAGAAATACGACCCAAAACATCATATGGCAGCTTTGCCCAATCTGCCGTCATGGCATCGCTGGACTCCACCGCACGCAAAATAACCGTACGACCATAGGTGCGCTCGTCACCCATAACGCCAACAGAGCGAATATCGGGTAGCACGGCAAAATACTGCCAGCACGCATGCTCGGAGTTGCGCTCCCCCGTCTCTTCAAACAAACGCTGATTGTACGCATCCAACTCTTCTCTTACGATAAAATCTGCGTCTTTCAACACAGCGAGTTTCTCGGCAGTAATCTCGCCAATAATACGAATGGCTAAACCAGGACCAGGGAACGGCTGACGATACACCATTGCATCAGGCAAGCCAAGTGCGCTGCCCAGCGCACGAACCTCATCCTTAAAGAAGTGGTCCAAGGGCTCCACCAGGTCAAACCGTACGCCCTCGGGGAACGGAATCAGGTTGTGATGGCTCTTAATGGTAGAAGCCTTGCCGCCCGTCTTGCGCGCGCCAGACTCAATAATGTCGGGGTAAATGGTACCTTGTGCAAGGAACTTTACACCGTCAAGCTTCTGAGCCTCTTCAAAGAAAACCTTCCAGAACTCACGCCCAATAATCTTGCGTTTCTTTTCTGGGTCAGTCACACCAGCTAACAGGCGTGCATAACGCTCTTGGGCATGTACATGCACCAAAGGAATATTAAACTCCTGCGTAAAGACCTTCTCTACATTTTCTGGCTCGCCCTTGCGCAACATACCGTGATTTACAAACACGCACGTAAGCTGATCTCCCACCGCACGATGAACCAAAGCCGCAGTAACAGCAGAATCCACGCCGCCAGAAAGTGCCAAGATTACTTTGTCATCACCAATCTGGGAGCGAATCTCCGCCACCTTGGTCTCAATAACGTTGTCCATGGTCCAAGTGGCCTCAAGACCGCAAATCTTAAACAAGAAGTTGGACAGCATGGTGGTGCCGTACTCTGTATGACGAACCTCAGGGTGGAACTGCGTTGCAAACATCCTGCGCTCTGCATTCTCGTACGCAGCAACGGGACAAGTCTGAGTAGAAGCCGTTATGGTAAAGCCTTCGGGTACCGCATTGACTGCATCACGATGGCTCATCCACACCGTCTGAGCATTCATAGGCGTGCCGTCTAACAGGCAAGACTCACCGCTGCGCACCAGTGTTGCGGGACCATACTCGCCCTTCTCGGTATGAGCAACGCTGCCACCAAGAATCTTTGCCATGATTTGCTCGCCATAGCAAAAGCCCAAAATAGGCAAACCCAAATCAAAAATGGCCGGATCCATATCTGGCGCATCCTGCGCATACACAGAAGCAGGACCACCAGACAAAATAATGGCAGACGGATTCATGGCCACAAGCTCTGCCGCCGTAATATCACAAGGAACAATTTCTGAATACACATGCAGATCACGTACGCGCCGCGCAATGAGCTGACCATACTGAGCACCAAAATCCAACACCACTACCAGCTGGTTTGCGCCTGAATTATGTTCTAAATTCGTGCTATATGGCATTACTGTCCCTCCGATTTGCATTGGTTTTGCGCGTGCTATGTGACAAGATGACGGAATTACACTACTTATCCCGCTGAACCTTTATACTCGTTATGATAGATGAATTACACCACTGAGGCGACAGAGCGCAGCATAATCGCGAAAGTCGCACGACATAGACTACCATAAGGAGCTCGCGTGTCTCGTAAAACCAAGCATGCCGAGAAAATCGAGAAGGAATTAGCGTCTTCGGATGCATCAAACGCAATCTCGCGCGGTGCCGCCGCACTAAACCGCTACACGTCCCTACGCAAAAAGCGCTCTCGCAAATCCATCTTAAAGGGCTGTGCCACGGTGTTTGGCACCACTCTAGCTGCGGTAATTATTGTTGCCTGGATTTACATTAGCGGCATTAACGCCAGCTTGCGCGCGGGTATTGATAACGCACTCCTTAACCAATTGCACGTTACCGAGGCAGGAAATCCGTTTTATATTTTGCTGCTCGGTGTAGATAAAGATCAAAACCGTGTTAACAGCAAGGAATACGGTACGGATGAGCATGCGTATCGCTCCGACTCCATTATGTTGGCGCGCGTTGACCCCAAAAACAAAAAGGTAACGCTGGTTTCTATTCATCGCGATACCCTTGTTGACATGGGCAAAAACGGAAAACAAAAGATTAATGCTGCCTACGCTTTAGGCGGTGCTAGCTACGCCACCGAAGTTATCTCCAAATTTGCAGGCGTGCCCATCTCCCATTATGCAGACATTGACTTTGACAACTTTGTTTCTGTGGTTGATACCATCGGAGGCATTGACGTTAACGTTCCCATTAAGGTAGATGACTCCAAAGGTACTGGTCAAGTCGTAGAAGCTGGTCAACAAACGCTCAACGGCCAGCAGGCTTTAGTGCTGTGCCGTGCTCGTCACGCATATGATGCCTATGGCGACGGTGATATGTACCGTGCCGCTAACCAGCGCATGGTTATTTCTGCTATTGGCAAGAAAATATTACAGCTCGACCCCGTTACCATGGCAACCGTCATTGCAAAGCTCTCTGGCTCCGTTACCACGGACATGGACGTTAATTCCATTATTGGCCTCGCTACGTCCTTACGCGGCCTTAACGCTGCTACAGACATCTACCACGGCATGGAGCCAACCACTTCCAAGTACGTCAATCAGACCTGGTACGAGATTTGTAACACCACCGCTTGGAAAAAGATGATGCAGCGCGTAGACCAAGGCCTGTCCCCGTACGAAAGTGAGGACGATAACCCCACCAAGGGTTTGGCTGGTGTAACGGGCGGCATTAATAACAGCCCCAATGGTAGCGGCTCTTCAAGCAGCAACAGTTCTGGAACAAACAACACCAGCTCTACAACGGATGCAACCGAGTACTCTGGTAGCGTACACGTACTCAATGCTGCTGGTGTAACGGGCCTTGCCGGCAGGATTAGTAACTCGCTCTCTAACCAAGGCTTTAACGCTGTGGCAGACACCGCCAAGAGCAACTACTCCAACACGCTTATTGTGTACAACGGTGACCACGAGGCACGCGCCAACGCCGTTAACAAAGCGTTGGGTGGCGATATCCAAGTCATAAAGAACGATGGTTCATACGACACAAGTTATGACGTCATTCTTATTGTAGGTGCCGATAAGTCCAACGGGTAGTGACGCACACCGATAAGCGAAGTAAGTGCTCGTACCGGGGATAAATACCCAGGTACATACTCGGATACGCGCTACACGTTAAAACGGAAGTGCATAACATCGCCATCGGCAACAACGTATTCCTTGCCTTCCATGCGCAGCTTACCGGCTGCCTTGCAGCCAGCCTCACCACCCAGTGTGACGTAGTCCTCATAGCTCGCAACTTCAGCCTTAATAAAGCCACGCTCAAAGTCAGAGTGAATCACACCGGCTGCTTGGGGAGCTTTTGCACCAACAGGGATGGTCCAAGCCTTAACTTCCATCTCGCCCGCCGTAAAGTAACTCTGCAAACCAAGGAGCTTGTATGCAGCCTGAGCAAGCGTCTCTAGACCGCTTTTCTCAAGACCCAAAGAGTCCAAGTATTCCTTGGCTTCTGCGGGGTCAAGGTCTGCAAGCTCTGCCTCTACCTCGGCGCATACGGCAATAGGTTGTTGACCATCGATGGGAGCAAGTTTTTTACTCAAGCCATCTTCATCCACGTTTGCCACGTACAACACGGGTTTCATAGTAAGCAAAAACAGGTCATGAGCTGCGGCGCGCTCCTCGCGCGTCATTTCCATGGTTGCAGCACGATTGCCTTCGTTGAGCCATGCCTCCAACTTGCGACCAATAGCAAGCTTGGGCAGTACGCCCTTATCGCGCTTAGCTTCCTTCTCAATCTTGGGCAACGCTTTTTCCAACGAGGCAAGATCTGCCAAAATGAGCTCGGTGTTAATGATTTCTACATCGGAAGCAGGGTCCACGCGACCTTCTACATGCACCACGTCGGGGTCGCTAAAATAACGAACCACCTGGCAAATAGCGTCTGTTTCACGAATGTTTGCCAAGAATTGATTGCCCAAGCCTTCTCCCGCATTGGCGCCCTTTACCAAGCCAGCAATATCCACAAACTCAACGGTTGCAGGCACAATCCTGCCAGGATTAACAATCTTGGCCAGCTCGGCCAAACGAGGGTCCGGCACATCCACAATACCCACGTTAGGATCAATGGTTGCAAACGGATAATTTGCAGCTAGACCGCCCTTACGCGTAAGCGCAGTAAACAGGGTCGATTTACCAACATTAGGAAGACCAACAATTCCGATGGACAAAGACATGTCCTTACCTTTCTTTACATATGCCGATGCACTCATGTACTCATGTACTCGTCTAACACGCCTTGACCATACGACTACTTTGCCGACGTTACAACCTGTATTGCCTGCAGAGAAACCCGTCCGCTTGGGACAATCTTGCACACGCGAGGTTGTTCTTCATCCGTAGCACCTTGCTGACATGCAATGGTATCAGAAGCCGACGCCAGCACCTGAGTTGTACGCTGAGTTGCCACAAATACAGGAGGCATAATGGGCTCGTCTGCTGGAGTGCTCGCCGCGGCGTCTGGCGCCTCTGGCACGCCTTTCGCCAGTGCGCCAACATCCGCGCCGGCATCTGCATCCGTTAGTGTACCAGCGTCCGCATCCGTTGGCACCTCACCGCTTTTCTCGGTAGGTGAATCAAACGTAGTCACAGCCTTGATTGCTGCGCCAATACCCTGGGCGGTAATTTGACCGTCCTCGCCATAAGATTCAAGAGCAGCCAAACCACGCATGAGCTGTTGCTTGCCCTGCTCCTTCAGGCGTGCAACCTCTGCCTTCTGACGCTCAAGCGCCTCTTCTGCACGGGCAGCAGCTTCATCTTTAACCACGAGCAACGAAGGATCAACAGGCTCCATAAACAGCGCGTTTGTGGGGCATGTACGAATACAGGCGCTGCAATCCATACAATAAATGGGCTCAACCGTTACATGACCGCGCGTGTCCAAATCCACGCAATGAGTGGGACACACATCCACGCACAGACCGCAGGAGGTGCATTTGGTGCTATCACACACCGCAACCTGGGGTTCAAAGCGGTCTGCCAAACGCGGATGATCTTGCAAGGCGCTTAACACCAGCTGACGCTTTTGTACAATCGTGCGCTTGCGTCGTGCAGAAGTAGAAGACCCCGCAATGCGCTCCAACGAATTTTGCAACTCATTGATTTTTCTGCCATGTGCCTGCAGCTTGCGCTGAACCGCCTGTGCGCTTGCCAGCACGGGATTACTAATTGCCAGCACATTTTGACCAACTTGCATGGCGTTATTTACGAATTGACGTCGCTCGTAGCTGCGCTTCTTTGCATGATTGAGCGCGTTTGGTTGAGTCTCTAGACCCACCGAGCGCCCTGTAAGCTCTTCCGCACGACCAATAAACGACACATAACAGGCCTCACCCGTAGTAGTCTGGCATTTATCGCAAATGCCCTCAGGCAAGTACACGCTCACATTGGGATACTCGACCAAAATGGAAAACCACACTTCAGTGGGCACAGCGCCCACGCATGGCAACAAAATCTCGTTCTCTTCCGGCTTGCGTTTGAGCGCTCGAGTGCAGGTTACATAGCACATCTCGTGAGACGAACAAGCTGTAGCAATATCATCGTACAGCTGGCGCGCGGAATGATGAGAATCCGTAAACGCATCTGTTGGGCATGCCGCAATGCACAGCCCGCACTTACGACAAGCGTCTGACACACGAATTGCACTCTTATCGATAGTAATGGCATCCACGGGGCACACATCTATGCAGGCAGAACAGGTGCCCTCGTCCTGAGTCATGCAGCGCGTGCACGGAATCGTGTTGGCACGCGGACGAAACTTGTAGTCCCCCGGGTTAAACGGCTTGGCCTGCTCGGGGTCAGCGGCAAACATTTCCAGCACGGTATCAAGCGGATTGGACACAGCGTTCCAATCGCTTTGAATGTCAATAAGACTATCGAGAAGATCGTGGTTCTCGTCCGCCATCTACAAGCCCTCCTTCTTGCATGGCCTTCTATTGTAGCAGCGTTGGAGCAGCAAGAACCACGCAGCAATACTTTAGTTTTAGACTTGTCGTGCCATTATTAAAATTAATAATGGCACGACGCAATGCGGACACAAAAACGACTGCCAGATAGTTCTAGCAGTCGCACTAATGATGAATATGACTTTTTTGGCGGGGACCTACTGTAGGAACCTTAGCCTACAAACTCGCTCACTTCACGCTCAATGCCAGCAGCATCTAGGCCATACTTAGCAAGCAGCTCCAATGCGGGGCCAGACTCGCCATACACATCGTGGATACCAATACGACGCATACGCGTTGGCTGCTTCTCACCGAGGCACTCCGCAACGGCAGCGCCCAAGCCGCCCAGGATGGAATGCTCTTCTACCGTTACCACCTTGCCGGTCTTAGCGGCAGAAGCAACAACAAGCTCCTCGTCCAGAGGCTTGATGGTGTGAATGTTAATAACCTCGGCATCAATGCCCTTCTTGGCAAGTGCCTGTGCAGCCTCAAGCGCAGCAGAAACCATAAGGCCAGAGGCAATAATGGTTACGTCGCTACCCTCGCGCAGGACAATACCACGGCCAAGCTCAAACTGGTACGTGTCGGGGTCATTAAAGACAGGTGCAGCTAAACGACCAAAGCGCATATACACAGGACCCTCGTGCTCATAGGCAGCACGAACCATAGCACGTGCCTCTACATCATCCGCAGGAGTCATAACAACCATGCCTGGAATGGTGCGCATCAACGCAATATCCTCATTGCACTGATGTGTAGCGCCATCTTCACCAACAGAAATGCCTGCATGAGTAGCACCAATCTTCACATTAAGGTGAGGATACCCAATGGAGTTGCGAATCTGCTCAAAAGCACGACCAGCAGCAAACATAGCAAAGGTACTTGCAAAAGGCACCTTACCGGTAGTAGCAATACCTGCAGCCAGTCCCATGAGATTGCTCTCTGCAATACCAGCGTCAAAAAAACGCTCGGGAAATGCTGCTTTAAACATGCCCGTCTTGGTAGCAGCGGCTAGGTCCGCATCCAAAACAACAATGTCCTCATGCTCGCGACCGAGCTCTACCAGAGCATTACCGTAGCTGTCGCGCGTAGCAACCTTCTTTACATCGCTCACAGCTGCTCTCCAATCTTTTCTAGCTCAAGAAGAGCCTGCTCGTATTGCTCGTCGTTAGGGGCTTTACCATGCCATCCTACCTGGTCTTCCATGTACGAGACACCCTTGCCCTTAACCGTTTTGCACACAATGGCAACGGGCATATCGCGTACGGCATGCGCCTCTTCAAAGGCAGCCTGCAGCTGCTCAAAGTCATTGCCATCGGCCACAGTAATAACGTGGAAGTTAAACGCGCGGAACTTCTCGTCAATAGGATAGGGTGCATTGACCTCAGTGATTGCACCATCAATCTGCAAGTTATTGTTGTCCACAATAACAATCAGGTTGTCCAGCTTGTGGTTGCCTGCAAACATAGCAGCCTCCCACACCTGGCCTTCCTCAATTTCACCATCACCAAGCAGGGTATATACGCGGAAGTCATCACCATACAACTTGGCGGATGTAGCCATGCCAACCGCAGCAGAGATACCCTGACCCAAAGAACCTGTAGACATGTCTACGCCAGGTGTGTCATGCATATTGGGATGGCCCTGCAAAATGGAACCAACATGGCGCAGCGTGGCCAGCTCCTCCTTAGCAAAGAAGCCCTTCTCTGCCAACGTAGCATACAGACCAGGCGCACAATGTCCCTTGGACAGCACAAAACGGTCGCGTTTGGGATCATGGGGATGTGCAGGATCCACGTTCATCTCTGCAAAGTACAGGTAGGTAAAAATCTCCGTAGCAGACAGCGAGCCACCCGGATGACCAGATTTAGCTGCATGAACGCCAACAATGATGCCCTTGCGAATCTCATTGGCAATCTTTTTTAGCTCAAGAATTTCCATGAATTGCTTTTCTCCTCAAAGCTTCGTAGGTAGTGGCTCAATTAAGCCTGATGCGCCAAGCTCAACAGCACCAGGCCCCACAGCACTTAAGCCTGAGCAACAACCTTAGCCCAATCAGCAGCAAAACCCTCGAGGCCCTTATCGGTAAGAGGATGATGCACGCACTTCTTAAGCGCAGCAAAAGGTACGGTTGCAATATCCGCAGCCATAAGAGCAGCCTGCGTTACGTGGTTAGGCGTGCGCACAGAAGCGGTAATAATCTCGGGGCCGCCCTCCTGCTCCCAGTAGCCATAGTCGTAGTTTTTAACAGCGTCTACGATGGTCTCCAGCTGAGCCAAGCCATCATCTGCAATGTCATCAAAGCGACCAACGAAAGGTGAAATATAACGAGCGCCAGCACGTGCGGCCAACAATGCCTGTGTTGCCGAGAAAATCAGTGTCATGTTTACACGAACACCGCGCTTGGCCAGCTCGTGAGTTGCAGGCAAAGATGCCTCGCAAATAGGCAGCTTAACAACAATGTTAGGAGCCAGTGAGGCCAAGCGAACGCCCTCAGCAATCATGTCCTCGGTAGTCTCTGCGGTAGACTCAGCGGAAACAGGAATGTCCTCGCCAACAATCTTGCAAATCTTGACCATGTGATCTTCAAAATCTGCCAACTTGCCACCCGTACGAGCATACAGGCTAGGATTGGTGGTTACACCGCTCAAAATACCCCAGCTGGCTGCCTCTTCAATATCGTTAAGGTCGGCTGTATCAATAAAAAACTTCATGCGTCATTCTCCTTTTCTTAGACATATAGACACTTAGCCGCAGCCACCATTATCTAACTCTCAAGACCAGCGTTAATAAGCTCGGCAAGAGTCTCAGGGTCATCACTTGCATGGACCGAGTTACGGAAGTTCTCATCCATAAGCATAACAGCAGCCTTGGACAAAAGGCGCAGATGGGTAGTGCCAGCCTCAAGACCAGGAACCAACAAAGCCAATGCTACGTCTACAGGTTGATCATCAAATGAGGGCCACTCTACTGGAGCGGCAAGCTTTACCAACAAAAGGCCAGCTTTGTTAATAACATCGCTCTTTGCATGAGGAACTGCAAAACCGTTTTCCATGCCAGTTGCACCCTCATCTTCGCGAGCCATAAACGCCTTCAAAATAGCATCGGCGTCACCATACCCCAGCTCGGCACCCTTTTGGGAGATAAACTCCAGGGCCTTCTCGCGTGTATCCGCAGCGACATTTACAAATACTTGCTCGGAGCTTACAAACTTTTCCACACATACCTCCCTAAAAAAGAACGGCTAGCATAGGCCAGCCGTTCATACTTCACTGAACTACTCGAAGATTAGCCCTCAAGCGCAGCAACTACACAAGAGGTCAAAGATTCGAGGTTCAAGCACTCTACATACTGGCGAATGGGACGCTTAATGTGATCCACCACATAGCGCTGCCCATCAATGCCAGCGGCCTCAAGGTTAGTGTACAACTTCTCAATCTCTGTCTTAACCTCATCGTCATTAAATACGTAGTGCCCCGATATATCCAGAATTTTTAAAGATAATTCTTCATTGGCAAGGATGTCCTGAACCTGAAGTTTGGTTTGCTCGCCAACCATCCACTTGCGCCAACGCTCGGTCTTAATTGCTTTTATCAGCAATACCTTCTTAAGGTTGGAAGGATTATCGCATAAGCCTTCCTTTACCAGGATATCTTGCACAGCGCACAGCTTAAGATACGCACGCGTTTCCTCGGTACCATATTGAGGAGCTACGTTGGAAGCCGTTACATGAGCGGGAATATGTTCTAGCAGCGTCACATCATCCATGTAGTCAGCATTATGCTCTTTAAGGCCTACACCATAGCGCTTAGCCATATCGGAAAGAGCGCGGGCGTTTTGGAAGTCATAATGACCAACCTGATCAGTGTAACGAGTGAGGGTTCCGGTTTGTCCAACAATAAACGTAGGCATAGGAAGTTTGCGTTTACCAAGTTCTACCTGCAAATACTCGATAAACTCTTCGTACTTATCGGCAGATGTTAAGCCACCGTTGGTCTCTTCTGTACCTACTTCATAGCCAATCTCGGGCAAACCAAGCGCCTTGCGTTGCTGCTCGCAATACTCGATAAGCTCTACCGTGCGGCGTTCAACAACATCTAAAGGAATAACCTTGCCAATAACAAAAGGATCTTTTGTTGGGTCAATCATCAGCAAGTCAAAGCCAGCCTTAATATCTGCAAGATATGAGGCCTTTGCCTTGTCCATAGCCTCGTCTTCAGGAAGATGAGCATTGCGTTCTTCATCGCGCTGCCACGGGCCGCCATGATCGCGGCACAGATAGTACATGCCATCAAAGCCGACCTTATCGGCAACGGCCTTAATGTCTGCAGCAAAGCGACTCTGATTCCAACCGTTAACATAGCCAGCGCCAAACTCGTCTGCATCTACTTGGTTGCGGCTTGCAATAAACATGAGAGGGAAATCATGCTCCTGAGCAAGTTCGAAAGATGCTTGCAGCAAATTAGGTGACATAGGACCAATGCCAAGCATAGTAGATGAACTGCCACCATCTTGCAGTTTGAGCATGCCTTCAACGTAC
Organism: Atopobium sp.; assembly: GCF_034113385.1. Classification (NCBI taxonomy): domain Bacteria; kingdom Bacillati; phylum Actinomycetota; class Coriobacteriia; order Coriobacteriales; family Atopobiaceae; genus Atopobium; species Atopobium sp. The sequence goes on from NZ_JAXEXL010000027.1 coordinate 11,914, forward strand.
TTCTTGATAGGGAGCTTTTCCATGGGCGTACTTCCATTCTTCCATTCTTATTCAGACTTTGTTTCTGGTGCAGGTTTCATGACAACCATGATGGCGGCGCCAATAAGCGTGCCAATAACAATGTCTAAGCAAAACAAGGCGATGTTGTTGGTGGCAAGAGCAACAATAAAGCCACCGTGAGGAACAAAGCACTCAATACCCTGCAGCATTGCCAAACCCGCGCCAACAGCAGAGCCAATCATGATGCCTGGAAGCGTACGCGCAAGATCCTTTACCGCAAAGGGAATGGCGCCTTCAGTAATGCCAATGCATCCCATAAAGATTGCCGAGATACCCATTTGACGATCTGCATCATCAAACTTGTTTCGAGCGATAAGAGCTGCAACACCGCAAGCCAGAGGAGGGATTGCTACTGCCACACGAAACGCACCATTAGGTCCATATACGCCAGTAGTCATCAAGGCCATGGTGAAGGTGGATGCCGTTTTGTTAACGGGACCACCCATGTCAAAGGCAGTCATCAGACCAATAACAAGGCCCAGCACAACTGCAGAACCACCCTGCAGGCCAGTAAGCAAATCAGTAAGCCAGCCCATAAAGGCACCAAGGGGCAATGCAAGAACGTAGATGTACAGCAAACCCCATACCAACGAGGTAAGAATAGGGATAATCAAGATAGGCATAATGGTGCGAATAACATCATTAACCTGCCAGGTTTTCATCCACTTTACCCAGTAGCCAACACAGATTGCCAAAACCATGCCACCCAAAAAGCCCGTGGACACATCGGTTCCGTTTACCGAAACGGGATTATTAACCAAATATCCCATAACAAAACCTGGCGCTAATGCGGGCTTACCTGCCAGTGAATAAGCAATATAAGCTGTCATGACTGGAATCATCATCTTGATACCAGCCATACCAATAAGGTTAAGATTTTGCATGAAGGGGTTGGTAACCTCCATGCCCTCAGCAGATGCCTTACCAGATGCAAGTGAAAACGCTAGAAAAACACCACCCACTACGACGATGGGGATAAAGTACGAAACACCCGTATTAAAGGCTTTAAGCAAGTCTTTACCTAGGTTATCGAATAATCCCTTCTTGCTCTTCTCTTTTGTCTCCTCAGCCATTTTGTTCCTCTCACAAAAACGACTCACACCAATACAACACGTGATATAAAGATGCGATTATTTACTCTTTTGGTTGCTATTCGCCAAGCAGCTCAAGCAAACGATTGATAACAGCGGCTGCATCGCGAATTACGTCTGCAGAACCCACCGTTAATACGCGATCCTCATCGCGTTTATCATCAAAGCGCTCGTCGCCTTCAATGCCCACATCAATAGCAAGCAGCACGCCATCTGCAGACTCAATATCGTCATCGTCAAGCTCATTGTCGGCGCCATATCCGCCTTGAGTTTCTACTTTGTACTCAAAACCACGCTTTTTGCACTCATCTTCAATGGCCTTTTGCGCCATGAAGGTGTGAGCAATGCCAACAGTACAGGCTGTTACCGCAACAATCTTCACCTCAAAATCCCTCCCCTAAGTTGTGGTACTCCTACCATTCACCCTTGTTACACACGGCTTTAACCCACAGTTTTGTCGTGCATACATGAGGCTTATTTAGTAACACCAAGTCTAGGTTCGAGATTTTTTCGATACAAGAATTATTCCGTAAGCGCAGGTCAAGTACCATTTCTTATCTATTTTAGTTAAACGTTTAACCACGCCGTTTTTATCGATATTCAATATTGTAAATAAAAGTCAAGAAAATATTTGATTTTTCCGCAAGCGGAAATCTTTGGTAGTTCTAGTATCCTAAAACTACCGTTTTGGCTCAGCTTAAAGGAGTGTCATGCCTCGTAATCGAGTAACTATTTCTGACATAGCAAAGCTTGCTGGGACTTCTACAGCTACCGTATCATATTGCATAAATGGACAATTTGACCGCATGAGTGATAAAACGCGCGAAAAGATTGAGCAAGTTATTGTTGCAACTGGATATGTGCCCAATGCACAGTCTCGGATGCTTTCTTCTAAAGAGCCCCACACAGGCGTTATTGCCGTGCTCATCTTGGATAACACAAACGCATGGAGTGGTCAGCTTATTAACGGCATAGAAGAAGTTGCTGCCCAGCATACATATCAAACGGTCCTTTGCAACACGAATTTTCAATCTGAAATTGAATCAATGTATATAGAGAAAATGCTCTCTCTTGGTGTGGATGGCTTTATTGTCCAACCCACTTCTCAATTTATGAAAGTACGCAAGCGCATAGAAGCAGCTGGTAAAAAGGTTGTTTTTTACGATACCGATTTGTATGACTTCAACACATCGTGGATCAAAACCAATTTATATGAAGGCGTATATTCAGCAGTAAGTCACTGTATAGAAGTTGGATATACCTCTTTTATTGTCCTTCATGCAGATAATACCGGCACACCTTTATTTGCCGCCAACAATCGCACCCGTGCCGAACGCATGCAGGGTTTTATTAATGCCGTATCTGCGCATAATTTTAGCTATACGTCCATAGCGGTCACCCATACGTTACCCACGGAAGAGCAGCTCACCAAACAGTTGCAACATGCAATTACACCTTCTCAGAAGACGCTCATTTTTACCCCGCATCAGTGGATGCTTGGTAGAACGTTTAAAGCACTTGAGCCACTTCATCACCTCATTCCCGAGAAAATCGGACTGCTTGGTGTAAATAATCAGGAATGGAGCAGTCTGACCAAACCATCCATTTCCACCATTTTGGAGCCCGTAAGACAAGAAGGTTTTGAAGCATGTCAGATGCTCTTTAATTTAATGGAGCATGATGAAGCAACACCCCTACAAAAAGTGCTTCCCTGCGCAGTATGTTGGCAGGAAAGCACGATGTAGATATATGTTTTGGAAAGTCACTAGAAGACAAGACTACTGTTTTATTAAACCAAGTTCTTGCAAATACGTCTCTGCCGCCGCAACTCCACCATCATTGATGCGCCTCATTAATTCGGAGCCAACAATGATGCCATCAGCACCATTTTGTAGAACACTAAGAGCATCATCCCTTGTTCTAATGCCAAATCCAACATATTTCTTTTTGTCAGTTATCCTGTTCAGATGACCAATAACGTCTATATATTCTGTCTGAAGGGCTCCTTGAGAACCTGTTTTTCCACTACCCGATAAAACATACGCAAACTGACTTGTTCTCTCTGCGTATTTTTTCATCTGTTGGTTAGACAAATCTTTGGAGAAGAGTTGAATTATATTTGGAAAAACGCTTTCTGAATAGCATTCATCTACGCATAACAAGGCATCAAAAAGAGTAGGATCAATACTGCTTAAATCAAAAGTATCAACACCCTCCTTATACGTCATCAGAATTACTTTAAAAGAAAAATAAGAGCGTATTTCTTTTAACTTCTCAATAATTTCTGATTTTGTAAGAGTAGACAATACATGCGCACTTGCTTCTTTTATTACCTCTCCATCTGCAAATGGGTGTTGCACAGGAATACCAAGTTCAACATATCCAATACCATATGCATCAAAAAGCCTAAGCAACTCAAAAAAAGTATTCCAATCAGGGTATCCAAACGTTAAAAAGAGAACAATATTATTTGCCCGAAGAGATAAAGTGGTTTTCTCATTATGCTTGGATAATCCTCTATCGCCCATATCCTTCTCCTTCTTACAAAAATCCTAGAGGGGCAAAATCTGAAGAATCCAACCAAGAATTGGGCCATAGACACAGTAATCCGTCTCAGAGAGAATACGCATAATAGGTGCATAGGAACCAACTATAGGTAGCAGAAGTGCTTGACCAACAATCAGAAGAACACCATTTACTAAAGAGCCAATGATTGCACCACGAACACCACCATGAGCATTTCCAAAAATAGCAGTAGCAGCACCAGTAAAGAATGTAGGGATAAGTGCCGGAAAGACCACTACTGGATAACCAACAGCTGCTAACACAACCATGCCTACGAGACCAGAGCATAGACTGCAGAGAAAGCCGACAATAACACTTGTGGGATAGTTGGGGAACAGTAAAGGAACGTCAAGACCGGGTTTTGCACCTGGAATAATCTTCTCAGCAATACCATGAAAAGCAGGGATGATTTCAGCGAGCATCATGCGCACGCCCGTAATGATAACCGTTATCCACATGCCAAAACTAATACCCTGTAAAATGGAATACACCAAAATGTCTTTACCGCCAGAAATGTTCTCGGTAACCCATGCAGGATTAGCAAAAATGCTTACTACAATAAAGAGAAGTGTCATGACTAAAGTAAGGGCAATGGTCATCTCGCGCAAGAAGGAGAACTGCTTAGGAATTTTGATAGCCTCTAAGTCATTAGACTTATTTCCAAACGTCTTAGCAAGAATTGTGGCCATTAAAAGACCAAAAGAGCTGGAGTGTGCAAGTGTAATCTCTTCTCCACCTTTTACGCCCTGAATACAATAATTAACATATGCACACGTAAACGTCATATACAATCCCAGAAGTACTGATCCCACGCCAACAATACCCCAAAACGGTAAGGATGTGTTGTATTTAAGCAGAGCTGCAAGTAACCCAGAATAGAAAAAAGAAACATGAGCGGAAAGATGAACAAACTTAAAGCGTGTAAAACGTGCTAACAACAAGTTAACGATGAAACCAAAGGCAAAAATAAGTGCAAGCTCAGTACCAATTTCTCCCATATATTCCGCAGATGCTGTTCCTATATCTGTTGCAGCTGCAGCAGCAGTACCAAACGCTTTAGAAATCATAGTCGCTAAAGGCAGCAAAGCGGTACCCAGCGTTTGTCCACCGAGATTAATCATGGTGAAGCCAATCATTGCCTTAATCGCTGAAGGAAGAATTTGGTTCCATTTCTTTCCCATAGCAAGCATGCCAGCAATGATTACAAACCCAATGATAAAAACTGACTGACTAAGATAGTTATTAACTATGTACAGAAATACACTCATTTATACTACCTCCTAGTTACTAGAGGAAATTGTTTTAAGAAGCTGTTCTCTGAGATACGCTTTATCCATCATGTTATCTATACGAATAATGGGAGTCTCAGTTTCTCGCAAAGCATCTGCAAAATCAGAGGTTGTAATAAGTACATCGTATGCACTGGGGTCAACAGAGCCAATATCAGAAGCATCTACCTCTGCCTCTATTCCCTCTGCATCAAGAATTTGTTGTGCAAATAACCGAAGCATCATACTGCTCCCCACCCCTGCACCACACACAGTCACAAGCCTATACATTACTTGCTCCCTTCTATAATTTTGATTATTTCATCTGCGGTACTTGCTGACTTAATTTGCTGAACCTTTGTTTGATCTGCAAGAATTTCTGCAAGCTCTGCTAATGCTTTTAGATGCGTTTGGTGGTCTATAGCACAAAGCGCAATAACTATCTCCACAGGATCATTTGTAGGATGACCAAATATGACGGGATGACTAAGTGTAAGTACGCTAAAGCCAACAGCCTTAGCACCCTTATCTGGTCGAGCATGAGGCATTGCAATTCCTGGTGCTATAACTATATAGGTACCATTTACTTCGACATTTTCTATCATGCCCTCTATATAGGAATTATCTGCAATCCCCTTTTGAACCAAAAGTTTTCCTGCATGACGCACCGCATCATTTCTATCAAGCGCATCATAATTCACTTCTATTAAATCTTTCGTGAGAACTTCATGCAACATAGGCTGATAGCCACCTTTCTCTGCTCTACATTTTTTTGAACCTTCTATGGAGTATCCAAAGTACGTTTCTAAATCATTTTTCAAAAGATTTTTTATGCTCTCGTCTAATGAAGTTCGTTTTGAGATGATTGAAATAATATCGTCTACATCTATAAATTTTATCTGAGAATTAAATATATCTTGTACTTTTTTAAAATCATTTTGTTCAAATTGAGGAGAGACCTCAATTACATCTCTTTTTGGAAATGAGAAGTGGCCTGTAGAAACAATATAATCAACACTGTTGTTTTCAAGCCAACGTCTAGCTTCAGATACTCCATAAACCCCAACTACATTTACATTAAAGTTCGCCTCTAGCTTTGACCTAACCAACTGTGAAGTAGCAAGACCTTCTCGACAAACAACAATAACGCTCGTTTGACGTGTTGCTGCACGTTTATTTCTTTCTAATGATCCTGCAAAAAATAAAACAAAGAACGCGACTTCTTCTACAGGAAAATGAATATCTAATTCCTGTTCAACGATACCAAGACTAGCTTTTACTACATCAAAAAGCTCACTACATTGATTGATAACAAAATCCAACATTGGGTTTTCAATAAAACTATGATTTACAACACGCCAATATGCTGGGCGTAAATGGTTAAGAAGCCCCACACGCAATGCTTCGTCATCAATAAAACCAGCATAAGGAAAGGCATGGGAAACATCCTCAATAAGATTGTCAACAAGAATTCCCATCCTTATCCAGTTTTCCGATACAAGATCATCAAAACATACCACCGATGCCTCGCGTAGCTTGCTTGCCATATATTCCAGCTCATCTTCAGATAACTCCGCTGAAAAAATGCGTTTTAATGTCTTTGAATGGCTTTTTACTATTTCAAGTTCGCGTGTAGCGGCTGTTTTTTGAGGTGAAAATGATATTCCTTTATTAATTCGTATTCTGCAATATGATGCATATGTGGCACACACAAGATAATCGATAGACGTGTCACTAAATTCAACGTGTAAATCTTTACATATCTCTTTTATGAGCTCACGCATTTGAATTGAGAATTCCAGGGAAGATACTAATGAGATTTCTTTAGTCACCGAAAAACTCTGACTTGGAACACTCTCTCCATTTAAATACGCTTCAAATACAGTATTACTGTCATAAAAGAGAAATTCATCGTTTAAAAAGAGTGTAGTAAGCGCACTACGTATATCTTTTTCAAGCCCATCAACCGCATACCCAACAAAAGGAGAAGAGACAAGTTTGATTGAATTCTTAGATAATATTAAATTTATATCTTTTATATCATGTAGTAGCGTATTTCTCGATATATCATAATAGCTCTGTAAGTCTTCAATATTGAACCCATCAGGCAATGTAAGTATTAATTCACCAATCCTAGTTCGACGAAATTCGGGATCAATATAAAAGAGCTCTCTATCGTTAACCAGCTGAGAAAATGCAACAGCATTTGGATTATCATACGAAAGCATGCCACGTTTATTTTGAATATATGTTCTATCGTTGGCACGTAAAAACGTATTGATTCGATTGACATCGTTATATATGGTTCGCGCACTTACCCCAAAACGACTAGCAAGATTGTTCACATGCATGGAAGCATGAGCACAGCAAATCAAATTGTATAGTTGTTCAACTCTAACACCCATAGCTCCTCCTACTTAAATCGTAGTAAAGAAGGAGCATGTAAACAAAACCAGTTTTTTTCAATATTTACGAAATGCCTTACCAGCTCAATCGCTGAGCGCCTTATGTCTATTCAGGCAAACGAGTTGTCAGCTGCATTTCTATGTAATAAAACTCTGGGCGATACCTTGCAACCAGATACTCACGTGGGATATTGTCTTTGTCGTACGTCACACGATAAATTGCAAGCACAGGAGAACCCACTGCTATATCTAATAGCTGCGCAGTATGTTCATCTGCCGCTTCAGCAAAAATCTGCTGGTTTGCAGACGTAAATTCAATATGCCGCACATTTAAATAAAAAGCTCGCAATGATTCAGTAGAAAAATCTCGGTATTCAGCATCGGGAACATAACTTGCTTCCAAAAAAACTGATTCACTGTAATACGTAATGTCACCTGATTTACGTACACGATCAAGCGTAAAGACCAGTGTATTTTCTGGAAGATTGAGTGCTTCTGATACGACTAAAGAAGCTGGTGCTACTTTAGAAGAAATAACTTGCTTAATTGGTGTTGTTGGATCACCCTTCAATTTCTTTAAATAACTGGAAACGTGACTTAAGGCAGTAACTGGTCTGTTAGAAACGACAACGGAACCAATCCCACGCTGACGCTCAATCAGCCCATTATCAACCAATAGTTCCATCGCTTTGCGTACCGTAGCGCGACTAATTTTGTGGATAGAAACGAGTTCCGTCTCCGAAGGAATTAAGTCACCCACCTTATAGACACCATTAGAGATATCTTGAAAAAGAATATTATAAAGTTGATAGTATAATTGCTCATGAGAACGAGTATTTAGTATGCCAGTCTGCAGACTTGCATTTGTTTCTGTTGAATAGGACGTCACGCTCGCCAACTCTCTCAGACTAGATACATTTTACATTCACTTAACAATATACTTATTTACTTGCTTTACAAGCCCCTCAAAATTAACGGTAGCAATATCTGTTGCATCCACTTCAATTAAATCTCCAAGCTGGAATTCACCATACCCTTTTGAAATACAGCGGTTTTTCAAAATATCAAATGTAACCAATTGATCTGCTTGCATACGATTCTTTAAAACATCTCCTTTTTTATAACAAGAAACTAAGTGCCCTAAATGTCGGCTTGGCGACAAATCGCGACTCAATGACCGTTGATATATCCTCTGTAAATTACCAACAAACCTGATAGTAAGAGCAGAGTAGTTATTTTTTTCGCATTCATATAGTAGGAAAGACTTTTGTTTATCACTAAAAGGATAATCAGTAATAACAAGTCCTCCAGCAGCCATTTGCTTCTCAAGACGTTTGTAATAAAGAGGCCAGATTCTTGTTACTTCCAAATCGGCTTTCTCAGCAGCATTTTTAAAACCAACCTCGTCCCAAATCTCTTCTTTAATGTCATCAGGACTAATAATTGGCGCGTTTGGATACAGTTTAAGCAAGCCTTTGCAAAAAGTTGATTTACCCGTTGCTGGATAGCCAGCAAGAATGACCAATATATTCTTCATCATAATCTACTCTACTTATTTAGCCCTATTTACCACGTAGCATATCTTTTGAGCTCTGCATTAGCCCTTGAATCTTATCAAGCCATTTTTTGATATCTGCATCGTTACCTGCAGCTGCTGCTTCAGCACGTTTCTTGTTGTAAAGCTTAGTCAACTCCTTATATGCAGTGCCCATGCGATTAGCTTCCTTGAGGCTAGCCTCAAACGCACTAATAGCTTTATCAACTTCACCAGCGCGTGCAAATAAAGAACCCTGCTCATTAAGCAAGTCAGCTTTTGCTGTACCAGTCGCATTTTTAATACGTTGAGTAAATTGATTAGCTTGAGAAAGGAGTTCTTCAATACTAGGAGTTATTCCCTCATCTTTATTAATCTCTACGCTACTGTTTGAATTCTTTTTAAAAATGTTAAACATAAAATCCCTCCGCTGAGAATGATGGAGCTTCTACACGATAAGAAGCTCCATCGAAAGACGTTCAAGCTGTACTAAAAACGTTACTGAAACAAAAGCTACATAAACAAACCAGTAAGAAGCTTGAGGCCATAAAGTAGGAAACCAGTAAATACAGTATCAACGTCAGTGCAAGTTAGATTCAGAAAACCAATTTGTGCCAACATAGGCGTAAGAAGTGCAGGAATAATCATAATAAAGATGCCATGCACGATACAGCCAATAATTACACCGCGCTTTCCGCCCATTGCATTAGCAAAAATACCAGCTGTTCCACCAGCAAAGAAATTGGACATAACACCTGGGATTACCAAATAGCCGGTAAATGGGGTTATGAGCATGCCAATGATAGAACCAATAGTAGTAAAAATGAAACCAAAAATTACAGAGTTAGGTGCATAAGGGAATAGTACCGGGCAATCAAGAGCAGGTTTTGCACCAGGGACAAGTTTCATAGAGATGCCTTGGAAAGCAGGAACGATGTTATCAAGCAGCTGACGAACACCCATCATAAGGATATATAGACCAATAACAAAGGTGCAGCATTGGATAAATGCCATCACTATAAAGTTAATGCTACTTGAAAGACCAAGTTCATTAACAATAGCAGCGCATTTATCGGGGCCAGCAATAATAGCGGCAACAATATAAAAAGGAAGCATTACAGTAAACACAGCCAGATAAGTATCGTTCAAAAAATCAAGAGACTCGGGCATCTTAATATCTTCGGCAGAGTCTTCAGGATTGCCAACAAGCTTTGCAACACCTGCGGTCACCATATAACCGATAGTACAAAAGTGACCAAGGGCAATGTCATCAGAATCGGTAATCTTACGCATTACTGGCTGTGCAATTGCAGGCATGAATGTTGCGAAGGCACCACCGACAAGAGATGCAAGTAGAATCAGAGGAAGACCAGTAAGACCCAAGAAATAAGAGAAAACAACCGCAAGAGTAGATTCCCAAAGCAATGCCTGACCAGTCAAGAAGATATACTTAAACTTAGTAAAGCGAGCAATTAAGATATTAACAATAAAAATACCTGCAAGAGTAATTGCAATTTCTGAACCAAGGCCAAGATCAGTCATAGCTTGACCATTAATACCCTCAATAGAAGCAACAACAGCACCACCAGAACTACCAAGATTAAATGCTGCATTAAATACACCGCCGAAGTATTTAAGTGAACCTTGGAGCACGCTGGAACCAGCAGACAAAATCATAAAGCCAAACATTGTCTTCATGGTTCCCGCAAACACTTCATTGATTGGTTTCTTCTGTAACGCGAGACCAAGACATGCAATCAAGGCAATAATAATTGCTGCCTGAGTCAAAATGTTGTTAATAATCCACTCCAAAACAACCATGCTTTCCTCCTTTTATAACAAATAACAAGGAACTCTTACTGCAATGCTCCAAGCTCACGTAAAATTGGAGTGAGCTTTTCTGCAATCTCCTGCTTATCGACCAAACGATCAAGAAATACTGTTGGAATGGGTAAATTTTTCTTTTCGATAAGTTTTTGGAAATTTTTACCGGAAACAACAATGTCTACAGTGTCCGCAAGAGCAGAAATGCTGGTCGTATCTGTATGACTAACCTTTGCATCTACACCTAAAGCGTTCATGGCTTGCTCGATTGCCATTTGACATGCGAGACTACTGCCCAATCCAGCTCCGCATACCGCCATAATCTTTACCATTTTATTCCTTCCCTAACATAGAATATGCCGCTACTACAGGTACTTGCACTACTAGATTTACTTTCCTATCAGCATGGAATAAAGTTCTTCCGGAGTACTACAATTCACAAGTGCAGCAACCTTTTCGGGGTCCATGCAAATAGCTGCCAAAAGTTTGATTGCTTCCATATGGGAAGAGGAATCCTCTGCCGAAAGCGCAAATAGAAGACGAACTGGAAAAGAGTCTGCCGAAAAAACAACCGGTTCATGCACCAAAGTAACCGCAAACTGTTTTTTAATGGCACCCTCTTCGGGGCGTGCATGAACAAGAGCTATGTCTTCAGTTAAAACATAATATGGACCAAGCTCTTGAGTATCTTTAATGATATTCTCAGCATAGCGCGACTCTACATAACCATGCTTTTCTAGCAAATTGAGTGACTTTCTAATACCATCCTCCCAGCTATCAACTCTATCTAGAACTTGGATGTTTTCTAGTTTTAATAAGTTTGTGATTTCATCTGAATAAGACATAGAAGGCCAGCTTTCTTATCAAGCTTCGAAAGATTTATAGTTTGGCAACAAGGGAAGAGCAATCCCTCTAGAATCAAGTGCATCTAAAACCTCTTTAAGTAGAGGTATTGATGTTTGACTTCCTAAGCGTGTTACCGAAATAGCCGAAGTCATCGAACTTAAAATCAAACTGTCACGTAAACTCAAGCCAGCGTTCATGCCAAAGGCAAATGCACCATGAAAAATATCACCTGCACCCGTGCTATCAATAACCTTTACGTTAAAGGCTGGCATATGAACAGCAGTATTACCTGTTAGATATACAAGACCAGCTGAACCAAGCGTCACCACCACTTGACAGCCTTCATTGATTTGAGCAATCTTACTCAAATCAGAAGATAACTCTTTACTAGTTATATCTATTGCATGTCCTAAATATTGTTGCGCAAAAGCACTTGAGCAAATTAAATATTCAGACTCTTGAGCAACACGCATTGTTGAGTTACGCATTGTTCCTGCATCAACTATGCTAATGGCCTCGGGGAATGCATGAATTAAATCTAGTGTAGCGTCTGGTTCATGCCCATCCGAGAGAATAACCGTCGGAGCTATATTTGGCAGTTTGGTTGGAACAACTCGATAGGGAGACGGATGATTAAAAATAATGCGCTCCCCTGTTTTATTGTTTACAACAATAAAACTAAATGAGGTCTCCGCATCTGAATCTTCAATGAGCGAATCTGTCATTACGCCATAATCAGAAAGTGAAGCAAGGACCATTTGACCATACGTATCATGGGCAATACGAGATACCAACTGAGTTTCTACTCCCCAAAGAGAGCAAAGACATGCAGAGTTTAGTGCAGGACCGCCAGCACAAGTATTATATTGTTCAAAGCGGTATTTAGTATCTGGTTTGATATCTTCAGAAACCGCCGCGGTAATGTCATACACTGACTGTCCGATACAATAAATACTCATGTCTTCACCTCCTCGAATTACTTGTAATCTCAGTTAATCAATATTTTTAAATAGGGAAATCTTATGCTCAACAATCTCTTGCACGATTTCAAGAGCAGGAACAACATTGTTTCTATTGGATGTATTTTCCTTATTGATGCCATACAGTTCTTTAGATTTACGGTTCCAATTAACCAGTAATTCAGTACCTACGTTAAATTTACGAATGCCAGAATTAATAACATGATGAATATCATCATCAGAAACTCCCGTACCACCATGAATCACTAAAGGGGCTTCTACTGCAGCATGAATAGAATCCAAAACATCAAAATTAATATTAGTCTTGGATTTGTATTGCCCATGGTTTGTACCAATCGCAACAGCTAATGCATCAATGTTGGTCTTATCAATAAATTCCGCTGCATCTTCAGGCTCGGTAAGACGAACTGCATCTGGATTGACCACAATACCATCTTCAGTCCCACCGACAGTACCCAACTCAGCTTCTACAGAAACACCAGCAGCGTGCGCATACTCAACAACGCGCTTAGTCCCAAGAATATTATCTTTAAAGGGAAGAGAGGACCCATCGAACATGACGGACGTATAGCCAGCATCTACTGCCTCACGAATAATGTCCCAGTTCTTAGCATGATCAAGATGAAGAACGACATTAACGCCAAACTCTTTTGCCAGAGAGCTAACAACTGCAACTAAAGTTTTCATACCAACATATTGTGCAGTTCCCTCAGATGTCTGAATAATCACTGGTGTTTTTTGATTGCTAGCAGCCTTAATAATTGCCTGCGTCATTTCTAGATTATGAGTATTAAAAGCGCCTACTGCCATGGTAAGTTGACTAGCTTCTGCAAGAACATTCTTTAAGGTTGTATACATAACATTCTCTTTCTCTAACCTCTTTTGTTGTCGGAAAACACCTATTGTCTGTTTGTCCGTACAATTAAAAAGAATAGCAACTTTTCCGCATCTTTACAACAAAATAGTCAAAATTTGGACTATTTTGTTGGCCTAGAACTATGTTATTATTGCAATACGCCCTAGCGCCAAATAACCAGCACTAGGACGCATCTTCTCTTACATAAATGAACGCTTTACTTAAGAAGTGCCTTCACCGTATCAAGCAAATCATCTGCAGTAAGTTTAAACACCTTTTGCAGATAATCAGGACTACCTACTTGACCAAAGCTCTCCACAACGCCATGGCGTTTGAAAGGCACAGCCACACCATGCTCTGCTAAAACTGCTGCAACTGCATCGCCCAAACCACCAATAACACCGTGATTCTCAAAAGTAACTACTGCTTTCTTGCCAGCTGCTTCACTCAGCACGAGGTTCTCGTCAAGAGGCTTAATACAAAACATGTCTACCACCTCTACCGAGACACCCTGCTGCTCCAATACCTCAGCAACATCTAATGCCTCGCTTACCAGCTGACCTGCCGCAATAATAAGAACGTCACTACCCTTGCAAACAATATTGCCACGACCAAGTTCAAAAGTAGAGCCAGCCTCATATATGTCACGCACTGCCTTACGATTAGCTCGAACGTAGTGCACGCCCTCAAGCTTGACAAACTCGCGAACGATCCAATCCAGCTGTGTTGCATCTGCAGCATCACACACAACAGCGCCAGGGATGGTGCGCATCAATGCGACATCTTCCCACGTAGTGTGGGTTCCACCATTGGTACCCACGCAGAAGCCAGGATCAGAACCATAGATATTAATGGTGTTGTGAGCATATCCACCAGACAAAAATACCTGGTCAAAAACGCGACGAGATACAAACGGTCCAAACGAATGCATAAATGGCTTAAAACCAAGTGTGCTCATACCTGCAGCAACACCAACCATATTGGCCTCAGAAATGCCGCATTGTATAAAACGATTGGGATTGGTCTGAGTAATTTTAGTAAAACCAGAAGCGCCACCAAGATCTGCTTCAAGAGCAACAACGGAATCATTTTTCTTCATAAGATCCTGAAGCGTACTTACTACAACAGCGCGAAGTTCAGGAGAGTTCATACCACGATCCTTAGCAAGGCTAAACATTAGGCCTCACTCCCCTCTAGGATTGCTGCGTACTGCATAAGTGCTTCATCGGCAGCTTGCTTAACTTCAGGAACACTAAACTTAACGGAATGGTTGCCAGCATAGGTCTCAAAAAATGGAATGCCCGCACCTTTAGTGGTATCCAAAACAAGAGCTACTGCAGACTCATTGGTATTCTCGGCAACCGTAAGAGCCTTATCTAAAGCAATCATATCCTGGCCATTAACCTGCTGTGTTGCAAAACCAAAAGCTTCGAGTTTCTTTGCAATATCAAAGGGATTCATGACCTCTTCAAGCGTGCCATCAAGCTGGCGCTTGTTCCAGTCGATAATAACAATGCAGTTGTTAAGCTTATGAGCTGCAAGGTATTGAAATGCCTCCCAGCACTGACCCTCATTAAGCTCGCCATCACCCACAATAAGGTATACGCGCCTATCGGAACCCTTCATGCGCAGAGCAGTAGCAATACCTGCTGCAGTAGAGGTGCCCTGACCAAGAGAACCAGTGGTCATGTCTACACCGGGTGTCTTGATTCGATCTGGATGGGAAGGCAAATTGGTGCCGCCTTGATTAAGAGTGAGCAGTAACTCTCTATCAAAGAAGCCTTTCTCGGCCAAAGTAGCATACCAAGCAGGTCCAGCGTGACCCTTAGAAAGTACTACGCGGTCTCGGTCTTCCCACTCAGGATTGGATGCATCATACCGAAGGTGGTTTCCGTACAGCACGCTCATGAGCTCAACAATGGACATAGAGCCACCTAAATGGCCCGAACCAACTTTCATAAGCATCTGAAGGATGTCTCTGCGGACTTTCACGCAAAACAATGAAAGCTCGTCAAACTTTTTTTGATCCATACCTATCTCCAAAATAAATGCGCTGCAGGAACATGCCCTACAGCGCATACGTACTACAAGATGAGTTTTGGGCAGTTGTGTACGTTACGCCTCGATGTTCTTCTCGCGAAGCTTCTCTTCCAGCTCATTTTTGTCAATGATGTTTTGAAGAACAACAATCTGCTCTGCAGGAACATCCTTAATAAAATCTGCCAAGTCACGACCAACAACAAACAAATCTGCAGCACCAGGCTTTACATCAGAGGTGGTGGAGTGGGATACAGAAATGCCCTCGATGCCCATCTTCTTAAGAACATCTTGGATGTTCATTTCTACCAAAAGGCTTGAGCCCAAACCAGAGCCGCAAGCGCACATAATCTTAGATACCTTCATGCTTCACTCCTTTGTGTAAGCAGACATACTTGCTACCGTACATACATATTTGCCGGGGCACAGCATGCACCCCGGCAAACCTACCAACTCATTATATAGCTATTAAGCCGTTATTCTTGCTCGGTAACAGCCTTCTTAGGTGCAACAAAGTTATAAATAATAGGTGCACAGAATACAACAATGCAAACAACCATAAGCGCCGTGCCCTGAACACTCTGAGCTACGTTACCAAACACAATACCCATCCAAGAGAAGTCAGCATCAGAGAAGGTAGCAGAGGTAAAGCCAAGTGCCGTAAATACAGGCATGCAGATTGCTGGCAAGAAGGTGATGAGAAGACCATGTACAAAGGAACCAGCGATGCAGCCCTTTACACCACCCTCTGCATTACCAAATACACCTGCAGTTGCGCCGCAGAAGAAGTGAGGTACGACACCAGGAAGAATGAGTGCCACAGGAATAGCGCCATTGATGCCCGTGAGCACCAAAAGACCAACAATACCTGCAAGGAAGGATGTCAAGAAGCCAATAATTACTGCATTAGGAGCGTAAGGATAGGCAACGGGACAGTCAATTGCAGGAATAGCACCAGGAACGAGCTTCTCTGCAATGCCCTTAAATGCAGGAACAATCTCGCCAACAATCAGACGAACGCCAGACAAGATGATGTATACGCCACCAGCAAAGCTCATGCCTGCGGTAAGAGCCCATACAATCCAGTTAACGTGAGTCTCGGTGCCAACGTTAAGCAGGTCATTAAGATGTGCAAACTGGGTAGGATCTGCGGTAAGAATACCCTTAGCAACAGCAATGCCTGTTACAACAACAAACAGAACCATCATGGTGATGGAAATAGAAACCGTAGTATCACGCAAGAAGATAAGGCGCTTAGGGAACTTGAGGTCCTCGGTAGACTTACCACCCTTGAATGCCTTACCAACCAAACCTGAAAGTGCGTAGCCAATGCCACCAAAGTGACCAAGTGCAACGCCATCAGTGCCAGTTACCTTCTTAAAAGTGGGCTGGCAATAAGCGGGAGATACAACCATGATGAACGCGAGCAAGCAACCACCAGCAACGATAAGCTGTGCGCCAGACAAACCACCAATGGACAGGATTACAGCAAGCATGCAAGCCATGTACAGCGTGTGGTGACCCGTCAAGAAGATGTAGCGCATGCGAGAGAAGCGAGCCAGCACGATATTAAGAATCATGCCAACGCACATGATAAGTGCGGTGTCAGAGCCAAACTTCTCTAAAGCCATGGAAACAACAGCCTCGTTGTTAGGAACTACGCCCTGCATATTAAAGGCAAAATTAAAAATCTCACCAAATGCAAGCAAGGAACCAGACTGCAAAAAGCCTGCGCCAGCGGACAACACCAAGAAACCAACGATGGTCTTTACCGTGCCCATTACAATGTCTTCAATAGGCTTGCCCTGGAGTGCAAGACCAAGAAGCGCGAGAAGGCCAACAAGAATTGCTGGCGTAGACAAGATGTTGACAATAAAATCTACAACTGCCATGTTTCCCCCTTTAATACGAACTCGCTACTAGATATAAATCGTGCCTATCACAGTTGACGCCCGCTACGTCAAACAATGATCAAATAATAAGGGCTCCGTCACTCTTGAGCCAAGAACAGATCATAAATCTCCTGCTCAGATGTTGCTTCTACAACCTTAGCAATGTTGGCAGGATCTCCAAACATCATAGCAAGTTGGCGCATGACGTTAATATGAGAATCGGAGTCTGTTGCTACCAGCGTGACAAGCAAACGAACATCGGGTCCTTCTTCTTTAAAACGAACAGGCTCACGCAAAACGGTTACAGCCAATTGCTGCTTAAGAGCACCTTGCTCGGGGCGAGCATGTAACAGTGCCAAATCAGGGCATAAAACGAAGTAAGGGCCGAGCTCCTTTGCATTAGCAATAATGCCGTCAATATAACGAGCTTCTGCATAACCGCCATCCACAAGGGGTTGTACGGCGACATGAACGGATTGCTCCCAGTCCTTTACACTCTGCAGAATCTGAACATTCTCGAACTTAAGCATTTCCTTCACAGTAACCTACCCTACGTATACGTTATATGCAGCTAACAAGTACCGTATTGCATTTTAACATTATGTACAGATTATGTAGACGCAAACGAGATAAAAAAGACCCCATGTTGCCATGGGGTCTTTAAACGCACTATATATGCGGATGAACGGGCAAATTGACTCATAGAAAATCAACTAAACAATACTTCTAAAACATTAAGTAAGAATAGCTTTACCGCTTACTAATACAACCCTATGCCCGGATTCAAAATAAAATGAGGGAACCCCAAAAAAGGAATCCCCTCCGCAAAACGGTCGAACCGTTTTTTTATGTACAAAGATACTATACAGAATTAGAAGGTTTTACAAGGAAGGCCTCTACGGAGTCATCATTTAAACATATGGAGAGCTATACCAAGCGCCAATAAGCTTAGCAATAAACTCAAAACTTGCTATAACCTGCGGATTACTCTTGTAGTACTTAGCATTTTTATGCAGCCTATTTGCAAAAATACTTAGCTCTTTTAATCGATGGTTGTAAACGCCCTCTGATGCTACTTCTTGATGTTTATATAAAGTGGTAGCGATTTCTTGCAATCGATCATTACTCAGTCGAGAACGTCTAGTTTGCTTACTTATTCCCTTAATTGGTCCCATTGCTCTGGTAAGGATATACGAACTATGTCGGGCTTTTCCCGCTGTTAAATCATTGAGAATACAATTATTATGTGCACAGGCATTACGCATTGATTTAATGCTTTTAAGAAGATAGAAGTTATTTCTCATACTAGTACCATCAAATTGCTCAGCACAAAACTTATAAAAATCCAAAAAAGTTCCAAACGCAATTACTTCCATAAAGGCCCAAGCTGGATAACAGAAATTTTCATAAGAAGATATCAAATCTGCAATATAAGGACTGGTTTTACCACGATTAATATCATTCTTCACTCTGTTAGTAATTTTTCCATCCTGCTTTATATCGTTACTATTGATATAATCGGCTACTATTCTATAACCGTCTTTTCCTTCATCCTCTATCCGCTTAAGCAATCGCATTTTTTCAAAATGTTCAATGTCTAATGTCATAGGCAACATCTGCTGACGCAAACGAAAATCAATAACTGATAAATCAACCAGCATCGCAAAGTCTAATGAAATATATTTTCCTTCATTTTCTCCAGCATCATATTTTTGGAATGTTTTTCTATATGACTTAAGTCGGAAGTAGTTATTATTTTTCTCTAAATAAGCTTTTGCCTTATCCCTTGGGTAGAGTTCAAACTTTACGCCTTGAGCTTCCAATCGCTGAATCTGTTCCTCAACAGTGAGCCATGGCTTTTTACCTGCATTTATTTGCAAAACAGTAGATGAATCTATTTGATTGATTTTATCGTTGGCGGTACTAGGTTCATCTATCTGCATTATGCCTTCTTTATGTCAATAAATAATGTTAGATGGCCGTAAGGTATTTTTCTGAAAAGACCCCATGTTGCCATGGGGTCTTTAAAACAATTGCTCTGAGCAAGCTGCATACGAACTTATACACTAAGTTATATACAAGATACTAAGCCAACCTTAGTACATGCCGCCGCCCTGGCCGCCCTGTGCAGCTGCAGCAGAGATAGCCTCTTCGATGGTGGTGTTCTTGGGAACATCAGACACGGTGGCCTCAGTGATAAGAATAAGAGATGCCACAGAAGCAGCGTTCTGAAGAGTGGTGCGGGTAACCTTTACAGGATCCAATACGCCCATCTCAATCATGTCACCATAGGTGCCGGATGCGGAGTCAAGACCCTGACCAGCAGGCAAGCCCTTGATTTTCTCTACAACTACAGAGCCCTCATAACCAGCATTGTTAGCAATGGTCTTGACAGGAGCCTCGAGTGCCTTACGGATGATGTCTACGCCGATCTTCTCGTCAGCATCGCCGGTGGTAACCTCGTCCAAGGCAACGGAAGCCTCAATAAAGGCTACGCCGCCACCGGAAACAATACCCTCTTCAACGGCTGCACGAGTTGCCTGAAGTGCATCCTCAATGCGGTGCTTAATCTCCTTGAGCTCAACCTCGGTAGCTGCGCCAACCTTGATGATTGCTACGCCACCAGAAAGCTTAGCCAAACGCTCCTGGAGCTTCTCGCGGTCAAAGTCAGAATCAGTGTGATCAATCTCTGCCTTAATCTGAGAAACGCGCTCGTCAATTGCATCCTTGGAACCAGCGCCACCAACAATAGTGGTGTTGTCCTTGGTAATCTTGACGGACTTAGCGCGACCAAGCATCTCTGCAGAAATGTCAGTCAAAGAAACGCCAAGCTCCTTCATGGCTACCTGGCCGCCCGTGAGAATAGCAATATCCTCGAGCATGCGCTTACGACGATCGCCGTAACCAGGAGCCTTGACAGCAGCAATGTTAAGCGTGCCACGGAGCTTGTTCAAAATAAGGGTGGCCAAAGCCTCACCGTCTACATCCTCTGCAATGATAAGCAAAGGAGAGCCAGACTTCTGGATGCCCTCAAGAACAGGCAGAATATCCTGAATGTTGGAAATCTTCTGGTCAGTCATAAGGATGTAGGGATCCTTAAGCTCAGCCGTCATGTTCTCGCCATCAGTTGCAAAGTAAGGGGAAATATAACCCTTATCAAACTGCATGCCCTCTACGGTATCAATATCCATACCAAAGGTCTGGGACTCCTCAACGGTGATTACGCCATCTTTGCCTACAACATCCATGGCGTCAGAAATCTTCTTACCAATCTCTGGATCACCAGCAGAAATGGTGCCAACAGAAGCAATCTGATCCTTGGTAGAAACTTCTCTCGAAGCAGCTGCCATCTTTGCTACTACAGCAGTAACGGCCTTATCGATGCCGCGACGAATAGCAATAGGATTAGCGCCAGCTGCGACGTTACGAAGACCCTCATTAACAATAACCTGAGCAAGCAATGTTGCGGTAGTGGTGCCATCACCCACGGTGTCATTGGTCTTGGTAGCAACTTCCTTAACCAGCTGAGCACCCATGTTCTCTACTGGGTCAGTAAGTTCAATTTCTTTAGCAACAGAAACGCCATCATTAGTAATGGTAGGAGCACCATAGGTACGCTCAAGTGCAACGTAGCGGCCCTTGGGACCCATAGTGGTAGTTACTGCATCTGCAAGAGTGTTTACACCCTTAGCAAGCCTAGCACGTGCATCAGTGCCAAATTCAATGTTCTTTGCCATTGCAAATTCCTCCGAAAATGATTGTGCTTATGCAAACAATATTTGAAACAATACTTGCCAAGCCTACCGAATTACTCTTCTACAATTGCGTAAATGTCATCAGCGCGAAGTAGCAAGTAATCCTCGCCGTCAATCTTGACATCATTACCGCCAAACTTACCGTAATACACCTGATCGCCTGGCTTAATGTCTAGAGCAATACGCTCGCCCTTATCGTTATACTTACCAGCACCTACAGCGATAACCTCACCCTGCTGAGGCTTCTCTTGAGCGCCACTGGAAATAAACAGACCAGAAGAGGTCTTCTCCTCCTTAGGAGCGGGCTTTACCAAAATGCGATCACCTAATGGCTTGAGCTTCATTGTGAGCCTTCCTTCCCTTGCGCCTGTCAGGCGCGCGACTGTTTAGGCTGGACATTGGACTAATACCGCCAACGTTTAGCCAACTTGCGTTGTTACTGTTGTTGATAGTACCCAGCATGCACGAATATACACAAGTATTTTGAAAAAATCTCTATATGACACACTTAGATTTTCTCCTATGCACACACGTACTAAAGCTGTTGCGTTGGTTACCGACTCTTTAGTTTCCATAGCGTCCGTGTACGCGGCTTTTCTCGCCAGGATGGACGTTGTCCCGTCGTTTACCCGTCATATCAATAACGCGCAGACGGAACACGGTAGTAGCAGCAAGCAGTTTCTCATTTATAGGAAAGTCATCTTCATGAAAGTGGGACAGAAGAACCTTAAGACCGTGAATCTTTTCTTCTTTTGGCACAATCTCAATAAGACCGTGCCCAATCACGCTGGCGTATCCCATGGTACAACTCATGCGGTCGTCATACATGATAAGAGTATGGTTGGTGTCCATCTCGAAGGTTGCCCTGTTATCACGAGCAATAAGCTCCATCTTTTTCCCGCGGTTTGCACCGTGAAACCAGAGATAGTAGGTGTCTCCCAATTTCTACAATCTGGTCTGGGTCTGTAATCTCTCGACCCTTGCGACGCATAATAGCTCCTTATGGCGTACTAACGCACAAACGTACTCGTACTAACACATTAACGCACTGCTGCACTACTCTGCAGGTTGAAGCATGTGTAGGGCAACGGGAATAAGCTGGGCTATCTTGTCAGCTGCTTGTGCAACTTCTTCGCTCGCAATCCCCAGTTGTGCAGTAAGCGCAAGTGACTCTGCAATGGCCTTATTGAGCTCATTATTGGTTGCACCCAACCTTTGTGCACGCTCGGCAAGACTAGCCAACACATGCAGGCTTGCCACCAGCTGAGCAAGTTTAGCGGCGGTAGCTTCTTCAGTCTTCATGAAAGCGATAAGGTCAAAGGGCTTGCCTTGCTCTACGCCTCGGTGGTCTGCAATATGCTTGGCGCGAGCACAAACCCCATCAGTTACTGCCTCTACTTCTGAAAGTGTCGCTTCTCCAAAGCTGAACTTAAGTCCCAAAAATAGTTCTGAGAATGCATGACCACAGGGGATAAAACCAGGCATGGTAGACATAGCATTGCTAAGCGTAATGCCCAAACCAACGCTGTGCGCAAGTAACTTACTTTGAGCGCGGCTCAACGCAACTAATTCTTTAGATTCTGCATCTGACACCGCAGCAACTGCTCCGTGAATGTGTGGCATATATACTCCTAACCTATTTGCATGAATGAATCTGCTCTCTGATTTTGTTCTCTTAGAAGGATAATAAAAGAATTAGTAGGCACCTAAGAACACGAGCAAGTTTCACAACAGAAGAATGCTGCTTAAAACGCGCCTTTTCTCTTTTTAGATGTTCTCCTCTGTACGCGCATATTGCTCAATCTCTAGAACTATTTCACTGTAAAAGTGAACGTAATGCGTATTGAGCCACAAGCTCTCTGCCCCCATAGTTAAAGGTGGTGATGACCTATGAATAGCCGACAAAGAAAAGAATTGCAGCTGCTCATTGAACATGGTTCATTTAGTCTGAGTGAGTTTGCTGATTTGTTTTCCCTTAGTAAAAGGCAGATTCGCTACGATATTGATGAGCTCAACTTGGCACTTGAGCCTACTATTGGTTCAGAAGCCGTAAGTATTTATCGCAATGTTGCTTATCTTCATGCTGATATTACAAGTCAAAGCCTCGTAAAGTCAGAGTTCTTTGATGAGAGACGAGACTTTAGTAAAAATCCGCTCAGCGTAAAAGAACGCATTCTTCTAACCGCATTTTATATTGCTTGGTCTTCTAAACGCTATGTAACCATGCAAGAAATCGCTGACAACTTCTCTGTGAGCTACGACACGGTTGTTCGTGATATGGCGGAAGTGCGTAAATACTATGCAGCTCACAACATACAGGTAATTTCTGAAGCCGGCAAAGGGCTACGCCTTGCGGCAAATGAGTCTACGCGTAGAGAAATCTTATCGTCTCTTGTAAAAGAGTATAAGAATCTCTCTCGCTTTCATATGGCTTTTGATCCACATGATTATGAAGAGTTGTTCCCCTTAGAGAACCTGCAAGAGGTTGCAGCAATTGTAAGTAATGCCGAAGCTTATTGCGCAATCTTGCTTGACGACGCATCCTTTGAAGCAATCATTATCCATATCCTTCTTTCTGTTAAACGCTTTAAGGATGTAGGTGCCACAAACGCGCCCGATACCAATGTACATGCCTCCCAAAGCCAGCTTGATGAAGTACGACGTAACATCGCAAGCTACATTGTTGAGCAGGTAAACAATTACTTTGGCATCAAACTTCCCGATGATGAGCTGCTTTATATAGGCTTACATGTAGGATTATACGGCTGGCGCGTTGAGACAGACACTCCCCACGTCAACACAGCAATCGAGCTCGCCTGTACTGCACTGATTAGTGCGGTTGATGCTTGTATGCAAGCTGGCTTTAAACAGGATAAAAAGCTCTATACCAGTTTGGTCCAGCACATTGCCACGTCAGCAAATCGCAAGACCGCTCATCTTAAGCTTTCCAATCCCTTGCGAGAAGAACTACTTCATGAATACGGTGACTTATACCAGATTATCCGCCAAAAAAGTAACAGCTGTGGTCTTGACCAACTTATCAATCCTACAGAGGATGAACTGTCTTATATCTTAGTGCACTTTGGTGCTGCATTAGCACGCATTCATCGAGCTTATCAGCATAAACCACGCGTTGTTGTGGTATGCGCAACAGGAATTGGCACGGCAGAACTTTTGGCATCAAGGTTGCAGCAACAATTTAGTTTAGACATTGTTTCCATATTGGCTGCACATCGTCTCGTATCCCTACCTCTTGACGAGATTGACCTCATTATATCCACCCTTCCTTCCAGCATCACAAAGGTGACTACACCTTGGCTCAAGGTAGGGCCACTGTTAGATAAGGAAGACTGCACCAAAGTTGCTGCCAAATTAAGTCAGCTTGGCTTCTCTACAAAACAAGATGTTTATGTGGAAGCAGACCTCAGCACAAGTGCAAAAGAGCTCCAAAAAATCTTGTTGGAATACCCGCAGCCACAAGACGAACCAAAACTTATTGCAGCTTTACACAGCTATTTGGAGGCTAAGGACAAAGGAGGTGAGGATCCCATGTTAAGCGATTTATTATGCAAGGACCATATTGTGTTGGACGTTGTTTGTAACGACTGGCAATCATCCGTAGAAGCCGCTGGTCAACCCTTACTTAAAACAGGTGAAATTACTTCATCATATATTGATGAAGTTATTAAGAACATCACTGAGTATGGACCCTATGTTGTTATTACCAAAGGAATTGCGCTAGCACATGCAAGCAGCGCCATTGGTGTCAATAAAACAGGTATGGCACTCGTAAGACTTAAGACACCTGTTACCTATGGAAATACCGCTAATGACCCTGTGAGTTATGTATTTATGCTTGCATCAACCGGGCCAGAAACACATATGACCGCCTTGCAATGTTTGAGCGAACTTCTCCAGGATGAGGCATCAATTGCCTGCATGGCTCATGCAACCGAGCCATCCGAAATCACCGAACAAATTAAACGCTTTGAGAAAACTATAACAGTGACCATTGATTGTTAACTATCACAGAAAGGTGGTAGACCCATGAGCTCTAAAACTTATGAAGCACTTATCGCGTGTCGCACCGGTATGGGCTCGTCGATGATGCTCAAAATCAAGGTGCAACAAGTGGTACATGCACACGATTTTCCCATTGAGCTTCATCATGACACGCTTGATGCCGTGAAGTCATTTAAAGGTGATTTGTTTATTACCATGTCTGATCTCGCAGATGAACTGAAGGATGAAGTGCCTTATGTCATTGGCATTGACAACCTTATGAATAAAGAAGAGATCGCTCAAAAGCTCCAAAAGTTTCTTGATGACCAAGCACGTGAAGCATAAGGAGGTAGACAACAATGGAACTTATCCAAACTATTTTTGAGGTCGTCGCATTTGACGTTTTAGCAAATGCCGCCGTACTGGTCGGTCTTATCGCTATGGTTGGCCTTATGTTGCAACATGAGAAACCCCACAAGATTCTTACGGGTACGCTCAAAACCATTATTGGCTTTTTGGTATTTAATATAGGTACAGCAGCAGTTGCAAGCTCGCTAACAAGTTTTCAAACCCTCTTCCAAGCAGGTTTTGGTATTGAAGGCATTCTACCCCTTGCTGAGGCAATGACCGCCCTAGCGCAAGAAAAATTTGGCGCTATTGTCTCGTTAGTGATGCTCATTGGATTTGTGAGTAACCTGATTGTTGCTCGGATCACACCTTTTAAGAGTATTTTCCTCACAGGTCAACATAACCTTTATTTTGCAGCTCTTATTTCTATTATGTTTAAAGCACTTGGTGTGCCCGACGTTGTAATTATTATTTTTGGTGGCATTATTCTTGGTTTTTGCGCAGCTATATTCCCCGCAATCGCTCAGCCTTACATGGATAAAGTGACAGGCAGCAACGAAATTGCAATTGGTCATTACGTAACATTAGGTTATGCCTTAGCTGGCTGGATTGGATCTAAGGTTGGTAATCCCGAAGAAAGTACTGAGGACATTACACTTCCCGGTTGGCTAAGCATCTTTAAAGACTATGTTATTGGCGTTGCCGTAACAATGATTGTTATTTACTATGTTGCTTGCATTGCAGCAGGTCAAGGCGCTGTAGAGGCGCTATCCAATGGACAGAATTGGCTGGTGTTCCCCCTCTTTGAAGGCCTTAAGTTTGCAGGCGGTTTATATGTGGTAATTACGGGCGTTCGCCTCTTCTTGGGTGAAATTGAAGGTGCCTTTGTTGGCATTTCCGAGAAACTCATCCCCAATGCCAAGCCCGCACTCGACTGCCCCGTTATTTTTGGCTTTGCTCCCACTGCTACTGTCATTGGTTTTATTGCTGCCTACATTGGTGGTCTTCTTTCCATGGCTGTTATGAGTGCTCTTGGAGCTCTTGTAGTAATTCCTGTAGCAGTCCCCTACTTCTTTATTGGCGCTACTGCTGGCGTTTTTGGCAATGCAACTGGTGGCTGGAGGGGTTGCGTTGTTGGTGCCTTTGTTGTAGGTATTTTAATTGCTGTTGGCCCCGCTCTTATCTATTCCGTTATGGCAAATATTGGCCTTACGGGCACAGCTTTCCCAGAGACCGATTTTAACTTTATTGGCCTTTTGATTTGGTATATTGGCCGCCTTTTTGTGGGTGCATAAGAGAGGAGTTTGCGCAGCATGTACACGGCAAAACAACTTGCGATTATCGCACACAACAATAGACGCCGCATTATAGACATGGTTCATGAGGCTGGAGTTGGTCATGTTGGAGGCTCGCTCTCGGTTATTGACGTTCTTACCGCTCTTTACGAGAACGAGATAGACTTTGATGCTCCTCAAAGAGCACGATTGGTGCTTTCTAAAGGGCATTGTACTCCCGCATTGTATGCCGAGTTTACCGAGAAAGGCCTCATTAGCCAAGAAGAATATGCAACATTTCGCCAGTTAGATTCAAAACTGCAAGGCCATCCCTGTGCACGCTATTATCCACAAATTGATGCCACAACTGGCTTGCTTGGTCAGGGTCTTTCCACTGGTTTTGGTATGGCAATGGCCAAGCGAACTAACCATGACAACCACATGGTATATGTCATTGTTGGTGATGGTGAATTACAAGAAGGGCAAAACTGGGAAGCCTTTATGGCAATTGGCCATTATAAGCTTAATAACCTGGCGGTCTTTATTGACCGAAACCAGCTTTCCTCGGGAGGCCCTACCGATGACAATATAACCCTTGAGCCACTGGTAGATAAGCTTAAAGCATTTAACTTTGCTGTCCTTGAGATTGACGGCCACAATATGGATGAGATTCTTGCAGCCATTGATGTTGCAAAAAGCTCCCCGGAACAGCCCTATGCCATTATCTCTAATACGGTTAAAGGCAAAGGCATAAGCTTTATGGAAAACAACCCCGCATGGCACTCCAAGGGAATTAACGACGAACAATACAGGATTGCATTGGCTGATTTAGCGCGTGAAATGGAGGTGTTAGCCTAATGGATTACCAGCTTATTTCTTTGCGCACTCTTGTGGGTGATGCGCTCAATAAGGCATTTGAAAAGCATCCCAATATATTTGTACTCGATGCCGATCTTGCTGGATCAACGACTGCCGCTCAGTTTGCCGCAAAGCACCCCGAGCATTTTATTGAAACCGGCATAGCGGAACAAAATGCTCTGTCTGCGGCAGCTGGCATTGCCACTGAAGGAGGCATTCCTTTCTTCGTGGATTTCTCGCTCTTTATAACAGGTACCTGCTGGACCCAAATCAGACAAGCATGCTATGGCAAGCTTAATGTAAAGATGATTGGCACACATAATGGCATGGACGGTGGATACGACGGCGCTACCCACCATGCTAACGAGGACATCGCACTTATGCGCGTGATTCCCGATATCACCATTCTTGACCCTTCCAATCCTGATGAGTTGTACGATGCCATTGAATGTGCGATTGCCATTGATGGCCCGGTATTTATTCGTACCACGCGCGGTAATGTACCCTATTTGCCGGCTACCCAGAGCATTAATCCTGGTAAAGCACAAATTGTGCGCGATGAAGGCACTGATTTTGCCCTCATTTATGAGGGGTCAACTACCGACCTAGCCATGAGAAGCTTTGAGGCCGCTTGCCAGCACAATCAGAACGGTAAGCTTGTTAATATTTGCAGCATCAAACCAGTTGATACCGAGTTATTGCGCAACCTAGCACAAACCGTTAAGCGTATTGTTACCGTCGAAAATCACAGTATTGTTGGCGGACTGGGAAGTTTAGTAGCAGAAACTATTTGTGATATACCCTTACATGCACCTCTTTATAGGGTTGGCGTTGATGACGTCTTTACGGAATCTGGCCCAGGCGATGCACTCAAAGAAAAGTATGGTCTCACCGTTGATAATGTACTTGCCCAGATTATGTAAGAAGCAGTAGACACTCATAGAACTCATAGCTTGTATTGATTTACGTGCGTGACGTGCTGCTCTGTCAAAGACAAACCGCACCTTTGAACCAGAGATTATATATCCGGTATTCAAGGTGCGGTTTATTGCTGTAAAATAAGACATCATATTGTTCAGCAAGGAGGAAGTATGCCCACCATTATGCCAGTTTCATCTCTACGCAGTTACACTGAAGTGTTGGAAGGCGTTGCTCCTGGCACGCCCGTATTCCTTACAAAAAACGGACAAGGTAGATATGCCATCCTTGACATGGATGACTATGACAGGCTCGCTGCTGAAAACCGCCTACTCTCTGAGCTACAATCGGGCCATACGTCTGGTGAACAAGAAGGGTGGATTGCAAGTGAACATGTCAAGAAGCACTTCGTAGAAAGAGCTGGAGATGGACTGTAGTATCGTTTACGCACCGCTCGCACTCGAAGACCTTGACGATATTTGGAACTACCTCTGTATTGAATGCGAAAATGAGCCTGCAGCCATCAAAGCTACTAACACAATCATGGAGCGCATCGATTCACTATCCAAGTTTCCCGAGTCTGGAACACCACTTGATACTAAATGTATTATCCATTCTCCTTATCGCTTCGTTATATCAAACCACTACCTTGCTTTCTATCACATTGCACACGACTGTATCTATATAGACAGAGTTCTAGATGGTAGGAGCAACTATCTTCAAAAGCTCTTTGGCATAAACGATTCCTCAGTTGATTTCTACAGTCACAAAACAAGGTGAAACTTTTCCGTAAAGCAACGCTATAAAAAATAAGTAAGCTTCTACAGCTGCTCTAATTGATCTAACCATAGCGTTACAACGGCATCAGATGGCATACGTAAATCACCGCGAGGAGATACCGCAACAGAACCAACTTTGGGTCCATCGGGCAAACAGCTCCGCTTAAACTGCTGAGCAAAGAATCTGCGATAAAAGACCTTAAGCCATGACAAAATAGTTATGCCATCATATGCTTGTGCGCCGTGAGTCCCATCAAACGCAATGCGAGCTAAACGATAGATTTTTGCCGGAGCAAAACCACAGCGCAGCATGTTGTATAAGAAGAAATCATGCAGCTCATAGGGACCAACTAAATCTTCGGTCTTTTGCGCAATAGTGCCGTCAGTTTGTGCAGGCAAAAGCTCCGGAGATACAGGCGTTGCCAACACATCCAACAACACCGAAGAAAGTTCCTCGCTCTCGCACTTATCGGCAACATAAGCAACAAGATGGCGCACGAGTGTCTTGGGAATAGACGTGTTAACCGCGTACATGCTCATATGGTCACCGTTGTAGGTTGCCCAACCAAGCGCAAGCTCAGAAAGATCTCCCGTGCCAACAACCAAGCCGTGCTCCTGATTGGCAATATCCATCAAGATTTGCGTACGCTCGCGTGCCTGTGCATTTTCATACGTCACATCATGAACAGATTCATCATGGCCAATGTCCGAGAAGTGCTGACGAACGGCATCTCCAATCGCGACTTCAAGCAAAGTGGCACCCAATGCAGCACTCAACTCAGTTGCATTAGCATGGGTCCGTGCCGTAGTACCAAAACCAGGCATGGTAACGGCAATAATACCCTCATGATCCAAATCGAGAAGATCAAAAGCTCGAGCACATACCAACAATGCCAGAGTGGAATCCAAACCTCCAGATACGCCCACCACTACATGTTCAGAGCGTGTGTGCTGCAAGCGCTTAGCCAAACCGTGTGCTTGGATTTCAAAGATATTCTCACAACGCTCGGCTCGACGGGTTTTATCGGAAGGAACAAAAGGATGAGGATTAACAAAGCGCGTAAGCTGGGTGGTCTCAAGAGGCAGGTTAAACGTGGTAACAAAGTAGTCAGCATGTTCTGGCGTGCCTGCTGTTTGGAAGGTAGAGATACGCCTCCGATCAGCAGCTAAGCGCGAAAGATCAATTTGTGAAATGCATACCTCATCAATAAAAGGTGCAGACTCAGCCAGTATGCTCCCGTTTTCACAAATGAGATTGTGGCCGCCAAAAACAACGTCAGTAGTAGACTCTCCCCAACCTGCGCTGGTATACACATATCCCGCAATGAGGCGCGCACTTTGCCCACGCACAAGGTCACGGCGATAATCCGTCTTGCCTACTATTTCATTTGAAGCAGAAAGGTTACAAATAATGGTTGCACCTGCTAAAGCTGCATCAATAGAAGGTGGATGTGGCACCCACAAATCTTCGCAAATCTCTACCGCGACCGTAAAGTTGGGCATGTCAGGACAGACAAAAAGCTGATGTGTGCCAAAACTTACATCAGACTCACCTGCAAAATCTACCAGACATACGTCATCAGGGCCAACACTAAAGTGACGACTCTCGTAAAACTCGTTATAGGTGGGCAGCGCTTTCTTAGGCACAAGACCCAAGAGCTCGCCATGACAAAAAACAGCGGCACAGTTGTACAACTTACCGTTAACACGCGCAGGCACACCCACCATGATAAGAGCGTCCAGCTGAGCTGTGTTTTTAATAAGATCATGGAGGGCAGCTTCCGAGGCATTAAGCAGCGCATCTTGCCAGAATAAATCCTCGCAGGTGTAGCCCGTTAATCCGAGCTCTGGCAGCACAATAACGCGCGCTCCCGCAGCAACGGCCTTGATGCTAGCGTCCAGTGACTGCTGAGCGTTATAGCTCACGTCAGCCACTTTTATCTGAGGCGTAACGGCTGCAACGCCAATAAATCCATCTTTCATAGCAACCCTTTCCTAAGGCTAGTGAGCGCCGTCAGACGAAGCCCGCTCAAAGACCTTCTCGCCAGCACATACCGTAAGTATAGGGCGTGCGGTCTGCAATTGCTCGTTAGCACAGGTAAGCAAGTTAGTATCCCACACAACAAAATCTGCAAGCATGCCAGATTCCAGCGTGCCCAGCTCATGCGCGCGGCCTGTTGCTGCAGCACTGCCGTGTGTATATGCAGCCAACGCCTGAAGGCGCGTGAGCGAATGCTCAGG
>NZ_JAXEXL010000028.1:0-11831 GCF_034113385.1 Atopobium sp.
TTATTGGTACGTATATTCATGGTCCTTTGTTACCAAAGAATCCTGGTATTGCAGACTATGCAATTTCGCATGCTTTGGAACGTGCAACAGGAATGAGTTATCTAGAACCTTTGGATGATACTGCCGAGCTTTTGGCTAACAGCACTATGGTTAATCGTTTGCTTGCTGGTGAGGTAGAGGAAGCATAGAAGGTTTACACATGCATGTGATTTTTCCTAAGCAGGCAGGTCTTGCTGTTTTGGCTTTGCTATCGCTTATTATCCTTTAAGTCTTGTAAGGCTTTTTACTAAATATACTGTTTCTTGTATACTAAGTAGCATTAAAAAAGGGAGCTGCGAGTATGGCGCGGCTGAGAGGAACGGTCCACCCGTTCGACCTTCAAACCTGATCTGGATAATGCCAGCGTAGGAACTAGAGCATGCAGTGCAATCTATTACATCCTTTCGCATGGCGGAAGGATTTTGTTTATATGGCTTGTGTGTTGCGGTGTATCAAGTGCAAAAAGCTGCTGTATCCAGCTTTGTCGATGCTGGGAATGTTGCTTGTTTGGCAGCTTATTGTTGTATGGGGCCTTGTGCCAAACTACTTGCTGCCCACGCCGCTGCAAGTATTGGGTTCGCTCGTCAAAGAAGCACATTTGCTTGGTACACATGCCCAAACAACGCTTATAGAGGCATTTATCGGTCTTGCTATTGGAATAGCGGCAGGCAGTTTCTTTGCCATTCTCATGGACCGTTTTGAAGGTTTTTATCTGGCGTTTGAGCCTTTAGTAACCATCTCTCAAACCATTCCTACCATTGCTATTGCCCCACTTTTGGTGCTGTGGCTGGGTTATGGTTTGCTCCCCAAAATTGTGCTGGTAGCACTTACTACGTTCTTTCCAGTTCTTGTTTCTTTACTCTCTGGTTTGCGTTCTGTCGATTCAGACATGATTGACCTTATGCGCGTGATGCGCGCTTCTCGTTGGCAGATATTTGTGCAGGTTAAATTGCCTGCAGCGGCAGAACAATTCTTTGCGGGCGTGTCGATAGCTGCTGCTTATGCCATTGTGAGCGCGGTTATTGCAGAATGGCTTGGGGGGATTTCTGGGCTCGGTGTATACATGACGCGCGTACGCAAATCATTTTCTTATGACCGCATGTTTGCGGCAATTATTGTAATCTCTGCAATTTCACTGGTACTTATGGGTGTAATTCGTGCTCTAGCACGCACGGCTATGCCTTGGAAACAAGATACAGATACCAAGAAAGGTGCTGCTCATGACTAAGTTTGACTTGTATACAACCGATGTTTCTCGTAAGTCATTTATTGCGGGAGCGGGTGCCTCACTTGTGCTAACGGCCGCAGGTCTTGTTGGCTGTGGTTCTGCGCCTCATACAACTGCCGATAAGTCCAAGGAGCTTACAAAACTTACGTTGTGTTTGGACTACACACCCAACACCAATCATACAGGTATGTATGTGGCGCAAGCTAAGGGTTTCTTTGCAGACGAGGGGATAGAGCTAGAGATTGTTCAGCCAGCAGAGAACTCCTGTGAGGCTATGGTTGGTTCTGGTCAAGCTCAGCTGGGTGTCTCGTACCAGGATTATCTGGCAAGTGCCTTGTCGCAAGAAAATCCATTTCCTCTTACTGCTATTGCAGCCATTCTCCAGCACAATACTTCGGGCATTATGAGCCGTGCGGTCGATGGTATTACCTCTGCAAAAGGTATGGAAAATCATACCTATGCAACCTGGAATATCCCTGTTGAACAGGCAACTATTAAGCAAGTTGTCACGTCTGATGGCGGAGATTTCTCCAAGGTTAACATGGTGCCCTACGAGGTTGATGACGAGGTTGCTGGCCTTAAGGCAAACATGTTTGATACGGTGTGGGTATATGAGGGATGGGCGTATCAGAATGCGCAGATTCAGAATTACGACGTAAATTACTTCTCGTTTGTTTCTATGGATTCGGTGTTTGACTATTACACACCTATTTTTGTGGCCAACAATAATTTTATGAAGGACCATGCCCCGCAGGTCAAGGCATTCTTGCGCGCCGTGAAGAAGGGCTATGAGTTTGCTATTTCCAATCCCGATGATGCAGCGTCTATCTTACTTAAGGCTGTTCCCGAGCTTGACGAGAAGCTCGTGCGAGCCAGTGCG
Source organism: Atopobium sp. (assembly GCF_034113385.1). NCBI lineage: Bacteria > Bacillati > Actinomycetota > Coriobacteriia > Coriobacteriales > Atopobiaceae > Atopobium > Atopobium sp. Next base: position 2,148 of record NZ_JAXEXL010000028.1, read on the forward strand.
CAATTCCTAGCAGGGGAGTACCAAAAGGATGCCTCAAGCTGGGGTGTTATTGATGGTAAGCGTTGGTCGCGTTACTTTAGTTGGCTTAACGATAATAGCTTGGTAGTAAGCAAGCTGGATGTTAACTCTGGTTGGACTATGGATTATCTTGAGGCTGGCAACGAGTGAGTGATGGCATGAATGATTCTCGTGCACAGGCTACTGCGTTAACGGATGAGCAGGTGCCCGCACAACCCGCGCAACCCGCTCAACCCGTGCAATCCGTGCAACCCGTGCTTGAAGCGGATGCACTAACGCTTAGCTGGGAGCACGCAGAGGTGGTACGCAATGTATCACTCAAACTGTTTGCGGGCGAGCTCGTGTGCATTATTGGCCGGTCTGGCTGCGGCAAAACCACCCTGCTTCATGCACTGGCAGGGCTTACACAACCAACAGCAGGGCGAGTATTGGTACAGGGTTACGACCGTACCAATCAGCCAGGCACGGTGAGCTACATGCTACAAAAGGATTTGCTTATACCCAGCAAACGAGTGATTGATAATGTGTGTTTGCCGCTGGTTATTGCAGGTCAAAGACCCCATGAGGCGCGCCAACACGTGGCGGATTTGTTTTGCAAGTTTGGTTTAGAAGGTTGCGAGAATAAGTGGCCCAGCCAGCTTTCTGGTGGCATGCGACAGCGAGTGGCGTTTTTGCGCACCTATGTTATGGGTAATCAGGTGGTGCTTTTGGACGAGCCTTTCTCTGCTTTGGATGCGATTACCCGCGTTGAACTGCGCAATTGGTATAGGCAGGTGTCTCGGGAGTTGCAGCTTGCATCGCTGGTCATTACGCATGATGTTGATGAGGCTATTTCTTTGGCAGATCGTGTGTATGTATTGCATGCACAGGAAGGTGAACCCTCTACCGTAAGCTTTGAGCTTCCTATCAAGCGTTTATCTGACGAGAAGTTTGAGTTATCTCAGCAATTTTTGGACTACAAAGCTCAGCTGTTGGCGCAACTGTAACTACGAGCAGCTACGCCAACAGCTGTGAACAGGCTTAACCTTATCTGTGCTTACGAGAAGAACCTTGGGGCAAAAAAATAAATGAGAAGAATAATAATGAAAGTTATTGCAGTCGAAATTACTAATCGACGCAGTGTTCGATAGAGTGCTTCTTCTTTGAGCCCTGGGTGGGGTGCTAGTAGTGCGATAAGAAATACGATGCACATAAGTAAAGTAGTATCTGCATTAAAAAGTTGTGGCGGCAATGCAATAATCTTTTGTGTTCCAGCTAAAATAAATAGAAGATTAATGCCTCTTATAGTAAGTGAAGCATACCAAATGTACTTGTAGGAACTTGAGTAATATACTCCCTTAAGAGCGTGTAACATTTGTTATCACATCCGATGTTAAGTAAACAGGCTTTCCCCGACGAATGTATTTAGTTGTTTTGCTTTTCAAGAAGTGTGCAACTTTTTAGAACCCATCAGAAATCTCCAATTTAGTTTTGTGTAACCACTGCTAATTGAGCTTATGATGTGAACGTAACTTCTAAAGGCCGTGCTTACCTCCAAACACTTCATATGCCATGCACGCACTTTAATGAAATACGTATAAGATTTTGCGCAAAACTAGCCATTTCCTAACACATTAGTCGAGTAAGAGGGATTTGAGTAATCCTCTCTTACTGAATCCTATCTGTGCTTACGAGAAGAACCTCAGGATGATAGGTAAAAGTGGTGAACGAGAACAAGAGCTATCAAAGCTACTGTAAAGAAAATCCCTGATAGACGGAACTCCCGATGGAGAGCTTTTTCTGTAAGTCCTGGACGAGGCACTAGTATTGCTATGAGAAATAAAGCATCTATAAGGAAAGTGGTCTGTGCATTTAAAAGCTGTGGTGGTAATGGCAAGACATGAAATTGTGTCAGATAGTATAGAAAAGCCAATAGTGCTATGACGCCTGAAGCATACCAAATGTACTTGTAGGAACTTGAGTAATATATTTCCTTAATACTGTGTAACATTTGTTATCACATCCGATACGAGGAATATAAGCCAAACATTACGTTACTTGTTAGTTTATAAATTTCTAAAACAAAGTCAAGAATATAGATGCTCATGCACCTGCAGGGGTTGTATCAGTTTTAGTGTTGTTCTTAGAGGTGCTGTCCGTGTTGGAAGCATCGCGAGAGCTAGAAGAGTCACCAGAGTTAGCGGTATCTCCTGCAGAGTTATTTGCAGTATCCGTAGCATTGTTAGTAGAGCTACTTGCATCAGCCTTGCTGTTGTCTGATGTGCTGCTGGAAGTGTTGTCATGAGTGCTATTGCTGTTGGATTGTGTATTCTCGTCAGTGCTGGTAGACGTAGTATCGGTGTTTGTAGTGGTGTTGGAGGTCTTACTGTTTGCAGCGGGCTTGTTGGAAGGTGCCTCTGAGGTGGTTGCCTGCTTATTTTGTGCGGTGGGCATAAGGGTAAGACGCGTGCCAATCCCTTGACCAGCAGAAAGCGCATCAATGGCAAAAGCGGTGATTGCTACAGCCAGTATTGCTGCTATGCTTGTGCCAATCACAGCTAAACGACGCTTGCGTGCTTGCTCTGCTTGCATTTGTCGATAATAACTTGGAGCTACGCGTCCACCAGCTTGTGCAATTTCGGCAGTGGTTGAGGGAGCGTTACAGTGAGCTGCAGCGGAAGGAGTGTACGGATTTGCTGCATCTACTAAATCTGGCGCAACCTCGCGGATTTTATCGGCACTTGCATTGAGCAGCCCTCTAAATATTTGATACGCAGCTGCCGCTACAGCAGCGCCAATCGCGGCTCCTACCAGGCCACCAATGAGGCCAATTTTGGATGAAAGAAGAGCAGAGGTGAGAGTAGAGAGCACGGATGCAATAATCTGCGCGACAGAAAAATCTTCAAACACACGACGACGCGTAGGTGCGGTTTGGTTGTCTTGCAAAGTGTTGGGCATAGCATCTCCAATGCATGGACAAAGTCCATAGTATACGTGGTGCGTGTGAAGGGCATTTGTACAGTCTGTTGATAAACCCTGTAGTTGTGTGGGCGCATGCGTAGCTTTTTTGCTTGACGTGATTGGTGTCAAGAGTGGCTCGTGCTACAATCTCAATTCACGTTCTTGGAGAAGAACAAAGGAGAAATCTTGCACCTTTTTGAGATACTACTTTTGGGTGCAGCACTTTCTGCTGACGCCTTTGCTGTTACCCTGTCTGATACGTTTGCCTACCAGAGTGAATCCCGAGCAAAAATGTTGTTGCTGCCTGTGGCTTTTGGTATCTTCCAAGCATTCATGCCTTTGTTAGGTTACTTTTTAAGTGGCGCATTTGCGCAGCTTATTACTATGTATGCCGGTATTGTTACCTTTATTATGCTGGGCATCATTGGGGCCAATATGGTGCGTGAGGGCGCTGTGGCTTTGCGCAGTGGTAAAGATGTCAACGAAGAGATTACTGAGTGCGCAACAACAGACGCGCATAACCCCAGCTGCAAATTAACCTTCAAGGTTATTGCACTCCAAGCAATTGCTACGGCGCTTGATGCGTTTGCTGTTGGTATTAGCTTGCGGGCACAGTCGGTAAACATTGTAACTACTGTAGCTCTTATTGGATGCACGACCCTTATGTTGTCAATGGGTGCGCTTGTTATTGGGCGTAGGTTTGGCAAGCTTTTAGGCGATAAAGCAGAGATTGTTGGCGGCGTAGTGCTTTTGTGTATTGGCATCAAAGCGTTGCTGCTTTAGCGCGCTAGTAAACTTTAGCTCCTTTGAGCATGTAAATAAGATTTGTAAATAAGTCATGTAAGTAAGCGTGTAATTTGGATGCGTGATAGTTTGTGCCGTGTTGCGTCGTGCCATTATTAATATTAATAATGGCACGACGCTCTGGTAACTACAAAGGCTATCTAGTAGTTATGCGGTATGTAACAACAGGTATGTATGTGCGAGGAGCGCCACTGCGCACAAAGAAACGCCATACCGCGCACGAGAGAAGCGCCCTCACGCAACAGCGGCAGAAGTACGTGCCTCTTCTTTATGGCGTGCAGCTTTAAGCCAGCGACCCGTTCGATAGTACACAATATAAATGACAGTGGTTAACGTCCAGGTAAGGGGATAGCTCATCAAAATGGTTTCCATGCTATGGAATAGGGGAACCAGTATGAGCAGCCAAGCAATGCGCAACAAACAGGTGCCAAAGAGGGTAATAAGCATAGGACGCACACTCTCACCGGCGCCGCGGATAATGCCAGAAATGTTGGCAGAAATGGCGTACATCACATAAAACGGTGCAATATAGCGAACCATCAAGGCGGACCATTCTGCTACGGTTGCATCTGGTAAAAAGAACATGCTCACAGGTTTAACAAACACAAATAACAGAACAGACAAAACTCCTACCAGCGCTAATGACATAATCGTAGACACTTTAAGACTGGAATGCATGCGATCATATTTGCGCGCACCAAAGTTTTGTGCAGCAAAGGTGGTTACGGCAACGCCAAGGGAGTCGGCGCTTTGCCACACAATGCCATCAATGCGACCAGATAAGCCCCAGCCTGTGACGGCATCCATGCCAAAGGAGTTTACGGCAGTTTGCGCAATGATATTAGAGATGGAATAGGCGGCAGATTGTACGCCCAAAGGCATGCCCGTGAGCAACATAATGCGGGCAATCTTGCGATCAATGCGAATACGAACAATATCTACACGCCAAGGGCCATGGGCATGAGACAGCTTGTACAGGACCATGCCCGCAGCCAAAACATAGGCAAGCGCGGTTGCAATACCAGCTCCTAGGGCATCTAACCTCATGCCTGCAACAAAAACTAAATCTAACAACAAATTGAATACCAGCGCAATTCCCACAATCACAGAAGGTGTGCGAGAATCACCAATGGCTCGCATAAGGCCAGATCCCATATTGTAAATGAGCGAGAAAACCAACGAGCCAAAATACCAGTGTCCGTATGTCAGTGCGTCTGGCATGAGGTGCTCCGGGGTGCCCATAATACGCAGCACAGGGCCAACGGACAACACGCCTACTATCGAGAAAACCACGCCGCCTACAAGCGCAATTCCCATGGCAGTATGGACAGAGGTTGAAAGCCGCTCGTTGTCATGTGCACCAAAATACTGACCAACAATAACTGCGCAACCAGCACCAACGCCCACAGCAAAGCCAACAGCTAAATCTGTAAGCGCCTGAGTAACCTGAATGCCACCAACAGCAGCTTTACCAGCAAACTGACCCACAATCCAAGTGTTCATGAGGGTATAGAGCTGCTGCATAAAGGCACTTAAAAAGATAGGAATATATAGTTGTAGGAGCTGCTTCCAGATAACGCCTGACGTGACGTCGAGCGTTTCTGATTGTGCTTCTTTGGCACTCTTCTCGATAGCTTCAGTCATATTCAGTCATAGGTAGTACGTACTTGCGGTCTTAGATGTCTTAGATACTAGATATAAAAGAGCATCTTGTTGTAAGAAGGGACGGGCCAGAAGTCATGACTGCAGAGTTGCTCCATGGTGTCCACTATCTCACGCAGATGGCTCATAGCAGGTAAAACGTTGTCACGGTAGGCATTGTCTTGCTCAGCTACCTCAGAAATGGCACCGGCTTGAGCATTAAGCTTCTCGAGCTTATTTACGGCATCGTACATAAGATCAATGCCATCAGTGAGACGCACAATCATGTCCTTCTCGGCGCGCGCCTTAAGGCCTAGATCAACTTTGGTGGCTACGCCAGCGGCAATATCACCGGAATAGTCGATAAGAGCGGGAAGGTACATATGGCGCACCATGTAAATCATGGTATTAGCCTCGATGTTAATAAGCTTGGCATATTGCTCGGCATAAGAAATATAGCGTGCGCGCAGCTCCGACTCATTAAGGACGCCATATTTGGCAAAGAAATCAATATTGTTTTGTTGTATTAAGCAAGGTAAGGCATCGGGTGTGGTGGGGTAATTGGGCAACCCGCGACGCTGGGCCTCCATGGGCCATTCGTCGGAATAGCCGTTACCGTCAAAAATAACGCGCTGATGCTCAGTGAGGCTTTGTTTAATCCAAGCCATAACCTCATGCACAAAGGTTTCGCAGCTAGCATTTGCTAAATCGGTTGCAAACTTATCAAGCTGTTCTGCCACAGCAGTGTTGAGCACCGTGTTAGAGTCAGACAGATTTTGCTGACTGCCGCACATGCGGAATTCAAACTTATTGCCAGTAAAGGCAAAGGCACTGGTACGATTGCGATCTGTGGTGTCTTGGGTAATGTCTGCCAGCTGAGGAACGCCTAAATCCATCTTGGTGCGGTTGGCGGAACTTAAGCTCTGACCGTTAATGATGCCAGTAACAATGCCAGACAAATCATCCCCCAAGAAAATGGAAATGATAGCGGGAGGAGCCTCGTTGGCGCCCAGACGATGATCATTACCAGCGGAGGCAACGCTCGCACGCAAGAGGTCTGCATGCTCATCTACGGCAGCAATAACGCAGGTGAGAAATACGAGGAATTGCAAGTTTTCTTCGGGGTTCTCGGAAGGGTCAAGCAGGTTTTTGCCGTCTGCCGCTATAGACCAGTTGTCATGCTTGCCAGAGCCGTTTACGTATTCAAAAGGACGTTCATGCTGCAGGCAAACCAGATTATGATGGGATGCAAGTAGGCGCATCTTTTCCATAGTAAGCAGGTTGTTATCAATGGCAACGGAGCTCTCTTCAAAAATTGGCGCAAGCTCATGCTGGCAGGGAGCAACCTCGTTATGTTTGGTCTTTGCGGGGATGGCAAGCTTCCACAGCTCATCATCAAGCTCTTTCATAAATTCGTTTACTGTGGGGCGAATGGCACCAAAATAATGCTCTTCTAGCTCCTGACCTTTAACGGGAGCGCAGCCAAAGAGTGTACGACCAGTCATAATCAAATCAGGACGCGCCGCAAAGTCTTCTTCACGAATGAGGAAATACTCCTGTTCGGGTCCAACGGTAGTAGATACGCGTACGGGGTTTTTGCCAAATAGCTTAAGTGCACGTTTAGCCTGCCTGTCTAAGGCAACCATAGAGCGCAAGAGCGGGGTTTTTTTGTCCAGCGCCTCACCTGTGTAAGAGATAAAAGCGGTGGGAATGCACAAAACCTCATCTTTAATAAAGACAGGGCTACCAGGATCCCAAGCGGTGTAACCACGCGCTTCAAAGGTGGCGCGCAAGCCACCAGAGGGAAAACTGGATGCGTCAGGCTCACCTTGAATGAGTTCTTTTCCCGAGAAGGTCATGAGAGTTGTGCCATCACGCTTAGGCGTAAGAAAGCTGTCGTGTTTCTCGGAAGTAATGCCAGTAAGTGGTTGAAACCAATGCGTGTAATGCGTGGCGCCCTTCTCGAGCGCCCACTCCTTCATAGCGTGTGCTACTTCATTTGCAATATCAAGGTCAAGGGCGCGGCCTTCATGGATAACCTTAGAAAGCTCTTTGTATGTGGGCTTTGGAAGACGTTCCTGCATTACAACATCGCTAAATACGAGGCTACCAAACTCCTCCGAAACCCTGTTTTTGAGCATGTGAAAACCCACTTTCCCTTACAAAAGCTTGTGTATGTACCTCGCGGCGTAGTATCACAAAAATTGTCGCACGTTTGCATCAACAATTATGTGTGGCTGCTGTATTTCTACAGTATCCAAGTAATGTTTCTAGACTATAACCATAAGAAAAAATATGCAGCTTCTATACAAGATTTTTCTTGCTCGTTTGACAGCAGGGGGCGCGAGGATGATAATTGCACTCACGTTTACAAGTCTTTGCCTACTGCAAAGCTTTTTCACCGTAATGGGGATGTAGCTCAGTTGGGAGAGCGCGGCGTTCGCAACGCCGAGGCCGAGGGTTCGATCCCCTTCATCTCCACCATTTTTCTTTTTTTAGCGTACATACAAAAGAGGGTCGTCTTTTCAGACGACCCTCTCGTTGTGTCTTTTTCGTTGTGCTTCAGTGCAGCATGAAGCGCAGGTTACGTTAGTTCACGCGGCGGCGAAGAGCAATTCCCGTAAGGAGGATGCCAGCAACCAGTCCTGATGCAAGAGTAAGCTGTGATGAGGTGGAGTCTCCCGTTTTAGGAAGAGCACCGGTGGGCTTTACCTTGGTGGTAGAAGTGGGTTGCTTTGGTGTATCATTTTGAGGAGCTACGGGGACCTTCTCGTAAATGGCATAAACGGTCATGTCGCCAGTAACCACGGTCGAGCCATCAAAGCTGTCGCCCGTGCCGTCTTGTTTAGTGTTCCAAGCCTTAAAGGTATAACCATCCTTGGTGGGATTTGCTGGCATGGATTCAGCAGTAAGAGAATCGCTGTCAATAGTGTCGTCTTGCTCAACCTGAGCTGAGGCATAGTTCTTGCCATCGCTCACAAAGGTTACGGTGTTCACGGCAGGAGCATCCACCCTAAAGGTATACGTCATGAGATTTGGTTTATCAGCTGGGGTGGTCACGTCGCGTCCTGCATCATTTTGCTTGGCAGCAAATACCAGAGGAAGACGTGCATACCAATGCAAATCGTCATTCTGAACAGAGGCGTAATCTTTGTTGATAATAGCGTCATTGCTGGATGAGCTTACATACTCATGCGCGCCGTAGGCATGGGCAACTACGGTGCTATCTTGGTCGCGCGCTACCGTACTGGTTACCCTCAGGTCATTAACACTGAGAGTTACAGTTTTTAGATTTTGGATGCGTGCATAGAGGTTTTTGAGGGGTTCTACGCCATCAGTTCCATGAGGCTGAAGACGCGCCTTCACAATGAGTCGCCTGTCATTGTTTTCTTGCGTGGCGGTAAGTTCTACATCATCAATGCCCTTGATTGTGTACGTAGTTGATTTAGTAACTTCAAGACCCTTAGGCAAATCAAATACAAATACGAGTTCACCATCTGAGCGAGCAACACCATTTTCAGGCAAGTTGTTAAGCATGGTGTAATAGGCTGGGAACTCTGAGTTGATAATTGCTAGAAGCTGGGTATTGCGCATTTTCTTGAACATGTCCATATCGATTGTAAGGTCAAGGTCTACAAGATCGTTTACCTTGTGCTTTACAACGTCAGTGCTCGACTCTCCATGTTCTTGGATGTCACCGCGAATATTGTAATCCGTTTTAGGGTCAGTGGTCAGGACATCAGTCTTGTAATTAAAACCATAGGGGTTCCACTGTTTACCGCCCTGCCAATGGTTTAGTGCTGGGTCAGAAGGCTCTTTATGAGGAAGGTCAAGCGAGTATCCGCCCATAAAATTTGTTACAAAATCCGTAATATTTGCATCTGCCTTGTCACCAGCAGCAATGCCCAAATCAGGGTATCCGGGGGTATAGAACTCATGTTTTAGGTCGTCTGACCATGCAAGCCTGCTTGTTTTAAAGTAGTCAACAAGGGGAGTGGGAACATAGCGGTGCATACCTGATGCATCGGTATACCAGGTAAGGTCTGCCCAGTAATTTTCTGCAACCATAGCCTTGTACTTATCGGAAGGCTGTGTGGTGTCAGCGTGGGCAGGCGTTGCTATGATGGATGAGAGCGAGAGCGTGAGTGCTGCTGCTGCGCCCATGCCTACAAGTGCGCCAAGCCTCCTCCCACAGAGTGGACGTTTTTTCATGAGGCATATCCTTTCTTAATTTGCGTGCGTGACTTGTAACTACATGGTATTCCTTATCACTATTATATA